>CANPXS010000007.1 GCA_947586625.1 uncultured Clostridia bacterium
CCGGCATGAGCAACATAGACCAAATGAGGGACAATCTCTCCTACATGAAAGATTTCAAGCCTTTGGACAGTGCGGAGCAGGCTGCTGTCCGCAAGGCGCAGGAAATTATGACCGGCGTAAAATCCATTCCCTGCACCGCCTGCCGGTACTGCACGGCGGGCTGTCCGAAAAAGATCGCGATTCCTGAAATTTTTGCCGCCCGGAACGGGCAGCTCGTATGGGGGCAGTTGGAGGAAGGCAGACGCCGGTACGCGGAAGCGGTAAAGAACGGGGGCCGCGCCTCCGATTGCATCGCCTGCGGCCAGTGTGAGCGAGCCTGCCCCCAGCAGATCGATGTGATCACAAGGCTGAAAGACTGTTCCGCCCAGTTTGACCGCGTATGAGGAGGCAAACATATGATTTACAAAAGCTTTCAGAATTTGAAATTATCCGCTCTCGGCATGGGCGCCATGCGTCTCCCGGTCATAGACGGAGATGATTCTAGGATCGACGAAGCGGCCGCGAAAGAAATGGTCGCTTACGCCATGGAACATGGCGTGAATTATTACGACACCGCCTGGGGCTACCATGACGGCAATTCGGAACTCGTGATGGGAAGGGCCTTAAAAGGATATCCGAGGGACAGCTTTTTTCTTGCCACCAAATTTCCGGGATATGATCTTTCCAACATGACAAAGGTGGAAGAAATTTTTGAGAAGCAGCTAAAAAAATGCCAAGTTGAGTACTTTGACTTCTATCTGTTCCACAACGTCTGTGAGATGAACGTTGAAGCATATCTGAACGAAAAGTACGGTATCTATGACTATTTGATGAAACAGAAAGCAAACGGAAGGATCCGCCATCTCGGTTTTTCCGCGCACGGAAGCTATGATGTGATGGAACGCTTCCTTGAAAAATACGGAAAGAGCATGGAATTTTGTCAGATCCAGCTCAATTACTTAGATTGGAGCTTCCAGGACGCCAAAGCAAAGGTGGAGCTTCTGAAAAAATACCACATCCCGGTTTGGGTGATGGAGCCGCTGCGGGGCGGCCGTTTGGCAAATCTTACATCCGAAGAAGAAGCCCGGTTAAAGGCCATGCGCCCCGACGAGACGATCCCCGCATGGGCGTTCCGTTTCCTGCAGTCTATACCCGAGGTGACCGTCGTGTTGTCCGGCATGTCCGACATAGAGCAGATGAAAGAAAATATCAAGACTTTCCAAGAAGAAAAACCCCTTTCCGAGGAAGAAAAGAAAAATCTTTTGGCTATGGCAGATGAAATGGTGCGGAAGATCGTCCTGCCCTGCACCGCTTGTCATTACTGCTTGAGTCACTGTCCGCAGAGACTGGATATTCCGACCTTGCTGGCTTTCTACAATGAGCACTGCTTCACGGGCGGCGGATTTATCGCGCCGATGGCACTTTCATCGTATCCGAACGACAAGCTGCCAAGCGCATGTTTAGGCTGCAGGAGCTGCGAAGCCGTCTGCCCGCAGCAGATCAAGGTTTCCGAAGCCATGGCTGATTTTGCAGAAAAATTGAACATGTAAAACTATGACGGAACATGCGAAGGTGTCTTATGAAAATTCGATAAAGAGCAACGTTTCCATATTTCAAATACTCGCAAATGGCGTATGACCTCGGCAAAAAATTATAAAAGCAAGGAGGCTCAAGTATGAGAAAACGGTTTTTGCCTTTTTTCCTCACATTCCCGTTGCTGTTAATGGTATTCAC
The DNA here is from genome assembly GCA_947586625.1 of uncultured Clostridia bacterium. Classification (GTDB taxonomy): domain Bacteria; phylum Bacillota; class Clostridia; order Oscillospirales; family CAG-272; genus DTU064. Next base: position 1,714 of record CANPXS010000007.1, read on the forward strand.
AGGTTGCAGTTCACAAAATGAACCGACAACAGGCAGTTTCGGAAATCAGGATCAAACATCGTACAATGTAAATCCGTCCGGCGGGGTTTCCGATAAAAGCGGCAGTTCAACTGACAACGGAAATGACAGCACGGACAGCAGCGGAGACAACAATACCTCGTCTGATGAGCAAACGGATTCCGATTCGGACGTCCCGGCCGTCTACATGACGACCGACATTTCACCGGAGGGGCTCATGGCGATCTACAAAGCGCTCGGCTGTACGCCCACCGGCAAAGTCGCCGTCAAGCTGTCGACCGGCGAACCTCCTGCGAGCAATTATCTGCGTCCCGAGCTTATTAAAGATTTAGTACAGTCGATAGGCGGCACGATCGTTGAGTGCAACACCGCCTACGGCGGTTCCCGCTCCGGAACGGCGATGCATTATCAGGTGGCGAAGGATCACGGTTTCACAGATATCGCGAATTTTCAAATTCTCGATGAGAACGGCTCCATGACACTCACGGTGAATGGCGGCTCCGTCCTGAAGGAAAACTATGTCGGCGCTGCGTTCGGCGATTACGATTCTTACGTTGTCCTCTCCCATTTCAAGGGACATTCGATGGCAGGCTACGGCGGCGCGATCAAGAATATCTCGATAGGGCTTGCGTCAAGCGAGGGAAAGGCGTGGATCCACAGCGGCGGCACCGACGGCTCCGTTCCCGTGCGCGTTGATCTGTCGGCTGTCTCCTCCTTCACGGGCGGCAGCGTTCAGGTGTATGAGATCGACTTCGGCAACACGAATAACGTCAATACCCGCGACAAGACGTTCGTCTCAATAGCCGACGAGAGCGTCGACATCTCCTCCTCCGTCTTTGACTACACGTTGCCGCGCTATTCGATGAGGGTCATACGGATACCGAAATAAGCGGCGCAAAAGTAGGCGAGGAGAGTCTGTAAAGTATCCCTGACGGATAAATAATAAACATTCATAGTCAAGACCACCGGTTCAACCGGTGGCTTGCACTGCCCCTATAAGGGGCTATTACCGGCTTAGCCCCTATAAGGGGCACTGAATCTCTATTATAGCATCACACGCGCTGCTACCCGTAAACGGGTTATTAACTGTTTTACCATTATTAAGCGTTAATCGTTTTCTTCACATACTGCGATTTGGCTTGCATCAAGCTTGCCATTTTATTCCTGCTCTGCTCTTCTATCACTCCCCCGGTATAACCCGGGGATTTTCTTGACTACATAAAAAAGACACGATATCCAACCGATATCGTGTCTTTTTATTGACAAAACTTCTTTATTCTGCGTTCGCCGAGTGTTATCCGATAGGGCAGATACCCCTTTTATTCTTTCTTCCTGTTTGCGATGCAGTTTATTACAAATGCGATCGTACTGCACATAACTCCCGCGCTCAATAAAATTTGATTTTTCCCGTCCTGAAAAATACAAAGAGCCAAGCAAATCAAACCGACCAGCGCAAATGCAACGCCACAAAATAACAGAATCCTCTTTTTGCTCATTTATAACCCCTTACCCCTCCGACATTTTGACCGTATAATAAGTATGATTCCCAGCAGCATAAGGAGAAAAGAAATGCCGAATGTGAAACCGGAAATCATCTCTTGAATATCGGTCCCGCCGATCAACCGTGAAAAGATAATAAAAACTATTCCGAAAAGGGATACGACAATGCCGATAAGCATCAGCTTCTTATTTTTAAGCTCCTGCGCTTCTTTCATCATTTTCAGTATCTGTTGACTGTCGTATGTACGGATAATGTTTTCATCTTCTTTTCCGTCAAACAATTCCGCTAACGTAATATTTAATTCCCGACACAGCGACTCGATGATCGAGTAATCGGGCATACACTTCCCCGTTTCCCATTTTGAAACCGTTTTATTGGAAACTCCAAGCCGTTCGGCAAGCTGTTCCTGCGTAAAATTTTGTTCTTTCCGCTTTTTTAATATAAATTTACCTATTGCGATCTGATCCATATCCTGCCCTCCGGAGCATTTTTAGTATTAAGGCAGTACCGCATGATTCCGACGTGCACTGTGCGGTACTGCCTTAATTTATACATTTATATTCTGAAAACAACACCCCTTATAAGGCGAATACGGGCGGAATCAGCATTTTTCCGTCATCGGCGATCACTTCTCCGCACCGTACACTCTGAACTCATACACCGTCGGCGTGTACCACGTAAGCGCCTCGCCGTATACGCTCGTCGCGTCCCAGCTCGAATCCTTCCATCTGCGCGCTTCCAGCACCTCCAATTTCAGGTATCTGTACGAGCCGTCCGTCACTATCGAGATGAATCCGAGCGTCTTTGTCACCTTAGTGCTGCCAAGGTCGGTGGCGTCCTCGATCATATCCCAGTTTTCGCCGTCCGTGCTGCCGTACAGCTTATAGCGGTAGAAGCCTTCGGAGCCCTTGTACAGCATAAGCGACGCCTGAATGTTCGTGACATTGCATTCGCGACCGAGGTCGATCTCGACCGTGAACGGCCACTTATTGCTGCCCGCCACATAAGCGGTGTTGTAGTCGCCGTCTACCATGTTCTCCGGCGCGCCGTCGTCGGACGCCGGCACCGTTGCCGTCGCTTTCGCATCCTGCGACAAGAGCTTGCCGTACGTCACCGGTATCATGTCTCCCGTCTCGGAATTGTAGAGGATCTCGGGATAGTAATCGTAGTACGCATATCCGTTCGAGAACACGATCGGCGCGAGCATCGTATCGCTCTTGATTATTCCCTGCGCGGGACCCCAGCGGTACGCGTGCATTATGTAGTGCGCGTCCTCGCCGTCGCCTATCTTGAGTATCCAGCTCGACTGCGAGCCGAACGTCGACGAGTTGCCTATCGTGCGAAGCTCGCTCCATCCCTCCTTGATGTTGTCGGAGACGGCGTATGCGCCCTGCGTCGGCGCCCAGCCCGCCGTCTGCGAAACGAAGAAGTAGTAGAGCCCGTCTATTTTGACTATGTTCGGCATCTCGCGGTACATCTCGGGGAACAGACGCGCCGTCACCTCGACGATGTCGGAGTAATCCTCGCTGAATTTGAACACGTACGTCGTCGCGTTCGCGCCGCTGTCGACGCCGGGCTTGTTCGCCGCCGCGAGCAGATATGCCGTATCGTCGTCGTCGACGAATATCGACATATCGCGCACCTCAACGCCGAGCGGGTTCCATATGTTGCACACCTTGAACTCTCCCCCGGGCGTACCCGTCACGAGGAACAGCTTGCCGTCCGCGTATCCGTTCGGCTTTTCCCAGTGCGCGGCTATTACGACCTTATTCTGCGATTTCACATACACTGTCTTGACGCTCTCGATTTTGCAGCTCGCCATCAGACTGTGCGCCGACGAGTCGAGCACCACTCTCGATGAATTAAAGTTGTAGCCGTCGTCCGAGCTGCGCTCGACGACGCTCGCCTGACCGTTCTGCACGTTGACCGAGTAACTGTAATACTTGCTGCCGTCGTACATCTCGCTCTGCGTATGCAGGTTCGTGCCTGTTTGATTGTTTATCGTGTATAGCTCGCCATCGGGCAGCTTGCGGCACGTCGCCGTCACCGCTTCGCTCTTTATCGTCGTCTTGCCGTATACGAGCCCGATGCTGTATTCGTGATCGCCGAGCGCGACGCCGTAGTCCTGCCACGACGTGCCCGTGCATGTCGCGACGAGCTCGCCGTCGCGGTAAACGTCGTACTTGTCGGCTTCAAGCTCCGAACCCCAGTTGAGCGCGACGCAGTTGACGTCGCCCACCTTCGTCGTTCTGCCGCTGACGTCTCCCATAGCGAACGGGAGCGCCGCTATCGGCAGCGTCGTGTCGTGCTCCATCGCGTAAACGCGTATCTCGGCGAGATTGCACGCGCCCGCCTTTTCAAACACTATATCCGTGTAGTTTCCCGTCGTCGCCATCTCACCGTAGATGAGGAATTCCGACATGCGCGCCGTCGGCGCTTCCGTGATCTCCGCGATGAGATCGCGGCTGCCGTCCGGCTTTACGCCGTAGAATTTACCTCCCACCGACGACGAGTCGCTTATAAACGCGACGCATCCGACCGTGTACGTGCCGCCGAGCGACACCTTTGCCTCGCTCGTGCTCGACGCAAGCGTCGACGGGTTGTTGTCTACGAGCGCCGCGTCGCTCGACGTGACCGCCAGCTTCGTCATGCCGCGGTCCTCTGGGATAAGCTTGAAGTCCTCGTATGACCCGTCGGCGTATGATTCGCGCTCGGGCTCGATTATCACGTCAGTCGGTATGTTGACCGCCGAATATATCTCCATCTCGGCGATATTCGCACAGTCGCGCGTATTTTCATACTTGATATAGCGAAACGCGGCTACGTTGTCGAATTTCGTATAGTCTACGGTCGTTTTGCGCCTCGGAGCCGTTTTGATGTCATATATCTGCGTCCATACGACGCCGTCGACGGAGCCGTAAAACGTCCCGTTGAGTCTGCCCTCGTACCCGTCTCCGCGAGGCGTGAATCCGAGCTTGCCGACGAGCACGCGCTCGCCGAGGTCGACCTTTATCCATCCGTTCTCGATGCCGTCAAAGAACGTCGACGCGTTGCCGTCGAACGCGTTCGCCGCCACGTCGGAGCCGTTGTTCCACGGCGTCGACGACGTTATCATGTCGGCGGTGACGTTTATCTTCTTATATGCGGCGTCGCCGTTAGGCTCCGGGAACTCCATCGGCTCGGGGACCGTCGCCTCGGGCCATGCGGGAGCCTCGGACAGTACGTTTACATTTGTATCTTCGGGCATGCCCGACGTATCGCCGCCGGAGCCGGTTCCCGTGTCATTTCCGTCTCCGGGGCCGCACGCAAAAAGCGACAGCACCGTAACTGCCGCAAGCAGCGCAGCGATAAGTTTTTTCATCTAATTATACCTCGCTTTTGTGAGCATTTTCTACAATAAATATACCACCGCCGCGCGCGTTTTGTCAACCGTATTTTAACGTGAGTGCGCATAACGCATTGCAAACGGTGTCGGATTGTGCTATACTTGACTTTGTTCGATATATCGTAATTGAGGATGTTTTCTAAAGATGACACATCTGTTGCACATGCCGCATCTGCACCCGCATCACATGCATCATGAGCACCACCGAAAATCGACCGAAATGGACATGACGGTCGGCAGCATCCCTTCGCTGCTCATACGCTTCGCGATACCGATGCTGATAGGCAACCTGTTCCAGCAGCTCTACAACACCGTCGACTCATGGGTCGTCGGCAACTACGTCAGCCAGTCCGCGTTCGCCGCCGTCGGAAGTGTCGGCCCGATACTGAATACCGCGATCGGCTTCTTCTCGGGATTTGCCACGGGCGCGGGCGTCGTTATCGGTCAATATGCCGGCGCAAAGGACGACAAGCGTCTCTCCGACACTGTACAGACGACGATGCTCGTCTCGCTCATACTCTGCGTCGTTTTCACCGTCGTCTGCTCATTATCGGTACCGTTCATGGTGTCGCTGATGGACACGCCCCCCTCCGTCGTGCCCGACGCCGTCGCGTACCTTTCCATCTACTTCTACGGCATGGCGGGACTGATGCTCTATAACATCGGCTCCGGCATACTGCGCGCGATCGGCAACTCGTTCTTCCCTCTTATCGCGCTGATAATATCCGCGCTCGCGAATATAGTGTTCGACCTTTGGTTCGTCCTCGGTTTCCACATGGGCGCCGACGGCGTCGCGCTCGCGACAGTTATAGCTCAGGCGCTGTCCGCGATATTCATACTCGCGATACTCACATTCGTCAAGACCTCGTACCGGATCGAATGGTTCCATCTGCGCATTGACCGCGCGATACTGTTCCGCATAATCAAAATAAGCATACCGACCGCGCTCCAGCTCGCTATAACGGCGTTTTCAAACGTGTTCGTTCAGTCATACATAAACGCTTTCGACCAGGACGCAATGGCGGGGTGGACCGCGTACAACAAAATAGACGCGTTCGCGATGCTGCCTATGCAGTCGATATCACTCGCCGTCACGACGTTCGTCGCACAGAATTACGGCGCAGGTCAGCCGAAGCGTTCGCGTCAGGGCGCGAGGGTCGGCATACTGATCTCGACCGTCATCACCGTCGTGCTCGTGATACCGATAATGATATTCGCGCCGCAGCTCGTCGTGTTCCTCAGCAGCGAAGGCACCGACCTCTACGTCACATACGGCTCGATGTTCCTGCGCTGGATATCGCCGTTCTATGTGCTCTGCATAATCAATCAGATACTCGCTGGCGTTCTTCGCGGAGCCGGAGACTCGCAGGCGCCGATGCTCATAATGCTCGGCTCGTTCGTCGCGTTCCGTCAGATATATCTGTTTACGCTTACGCGTCTGACGGACTCCGTCATGGTCATCACATTCGCATATCCGGCGGGCTGGCTCGTCTGCTCGCTCGCGATGCTCATATACTACATCTTCGCGCCGTGGGAAAAGAAATACCTTGGCGCCGTAACGTGTACGCCCGTAAAGGAAGGTCAATGATATCCGCGCCGTGCGCGCGCCAACGTAAAAGCGACGGTATGGATCAAATCATACCGTCGCTTTTTCATTTATTATGCTTGACTTGCTCACGGCTCAGAACCCGTACTTTTCCTCGTATTCGTCGAAGTAGCGGTTGAACGTCGCCGTTTTCAGATGCTTCAGATTCGTCAGATACTCGTGGGTATCGAACATGTTCGACTCGAGCTCTATCATCGCGACACCGATATTGGAGCAGTGATCCGCGATGCGCTCGAAATCCGTTATCATGTCGTTGAACACGAATCCGTGATCGAGCGTACATTCGCCCGAACGCACGCGCTCGACATGGTTGTGCTTCGCCTTGTCGCACAGCGCGTCTATCAACTCCTCGAGCGGTTCGACGCGGTACGCGAGCGTCACGTCGTCGTTTTTGAACGAATTGAACGATATATGCACGATCTCAAGCACCGCATTCGCGATGCGCGACAGCTCGTACTCCGCGTCCTCGGTGAAGCTGATCTTCTTGCGCGCGATCTCATCCGCCGCCTTTGACAGATTCACGGCGTGGTCGCCGATTCGTTCAAAGTCGCTTATCGTATGCAAAAACCGCGACACATCCTTGTTTTGCAGGTCCGTCATCTCGCGGCCCGTTATCTGCACGAGGTACGTGCCGAGCTTGTCCTCGTACGTGTCTATCATGTTCTCCGTCTTATTTACCTCGGCTCGCAACTCGTCCGAATAGTTGCTGAGCAGAATCACCGAGCGCGACAGATTCTCCTTGACGCGGTCCGCCATGTCGCACATGGCGATCCTGCTCTGCTCGACCGCGAGCGCGGGGTGCGCGATAAAGCGCTCCTCAAGTCGCTCCGCGATGACACCGTCGTCGTTTTCCTCTTCCTCGCTTTCCTTTTCCGGCACGAGGAAACGGGCGAGCTTTTCAAGCAGATTTACGAACGGGAACAGCACGAGCACCATCGCCACTCTGTAAACGCTGTTGATGAGCGCGATGCCTATCGTGTTCGCCGTCGCGGGCATAAATGCGAAGTCGGCGGCGAGATGCACGCCGTAGAACAGCGCCGAGCACACGAGCGTGCCGAGCACGTTTATCAAAAGATATATGAGCGACGTGCGTTTGCCGTCGCGGTTCGCGCCGATAGCGGACAGGAGCACCGGCACCGACGCGCCGATGCCTATACCCATTATGAGCGGTAGCGCCGTCGCATACGTTATCGCGCCCGTTATCGTCAGCGACTGCAGTATACCGACCGCCGCCGACGCCGACTGCAAAACCGCCGTTATCGCAATACCGACGATGATGCCGACCGCGGGATTTTCAAACGCAGCAAGAATGTTCACGAACTTCGCGCTCTCGCGAAGCGGCTCGACCGCCGCCGACATCGCCTGCATGCCGTACATCAGAACGGCGAACCCAAGAAGTATATCGCCGACGTGGCGCTTCGTCTGCGACTTGCAGAACGAGCGCAGGCATATGCCGACAAGCGCCACTATCGCCGTCAGCGTCGCCGTCGACAAAAGCGATATCCAACCGTGCCTCATGCCGTCGAGCATCGAAAGGCACAAAACCCAGCCCGTCACGCTCGTACCGATATTGGCGCCCATGATGATGCCGATAGCCTGACGCACCGTCATCATTCCCGAGTTTACGAAGCCGACGACCATGACCGTCGTCGCCGACGACGACTGCACCACAGCCGTCACGCCCGTGCCGAGCAGCACTCCCTTCAGCGGCGTGTTCGACAGACGCCACAGTATGACCTCGAGTCTGTTGCCCGCCACGCGTTTGAGCGCCTCGCCCATCAGCGCCATTCCGAAAAGGAACATCGCAACGCCTCCGAGCAGCGCGATCACATCAGAAATTTCCATTTGATATAGCTCTCATATATCCTTTTCACACTTCTACAAAGTACATGATACAGCATAATCGGACAGATTGCAAGATGATTTTTGTATCGCGGCGCAAAAAAAATCAAAATCTCGTAAAAGTTTCGTCGAACTCTTCCCCACTCTCACAAAAAGTGCATTATTATTTGATTTTTTGTATCCGAGCCTTCAAAAAATCACCTCCGATTTATTGACAACAGCGCCGCGCGGTAGTACAATAGTCAAAATAATATCACACTGTCGCACGGAGTGCTTGCGCGTCGTGACTCGGGCAGCGACCAATCGGTCGTGCCGGAGTCATTTATTATACGTCGGAGGAAGTCAAAATGGAGTGGAGCGGAATGTTCGTTCTAAACAGCGTCATGCTCGGCGTCGGACTCGCCATGGACGCGTTTTCCGTATCTATGGCGAACGGACTTGACGAACCGAAAATGAGCAAAGGCAAAATGAGCGTTGTCGCGGGCGTATTCGCGGGATTTCAGTTCGCGATGCCCATGATAGGCTGGATATGCGTCCACACGATAGTGCAGTACTTCACATCGTTTGAAAAGGCGGTGCCGTGGATAGCGCTCATGCTGCTTGCATACATAGGCAGTAAAATGCTCATATCGGGCATACGCGGCGGCGATAACGAAGAAAATCACGGCATCGGCGTCGGCGCGCTGCTCATACAGGGCGTCGCGACGTCCATCGACGCGCTGTCGGTCGGATTCACGATAGCAGACTACGACGGCATAATGGCGCTCGCGTCGTGCCTCATAATCGCCGCCGTCACGTTCGTCATATGCATGGCGGGACTCGCGATAGGCAAACGGTTCGGCACAAAGCTGTCGGGCAAAGCGCAGATACTCGGCGGCGTTATCCTCATCGTGATAGGCATCGAGATTTTTCTCACCGGCGTCCTGTAAACGCAGCTCTGAAATAATGACGCAGAAATTCCGCGGCGGACATAACGTCCGCCGCGGAATTTTATAATTTCTTATATAATCATTTAAGCTCAAACGACTCCAAATGTCCGCCCCCGCCGCCTATAAAGCAGAGGTATATCGCATGCACGCCGTCGGGAACGTCCACGTCTGCTGTGAACGACTGCCATATGTTGGAGCCGTGCACGCGCACGCATCCGCATCCCTCTCCGTCCGGCGACAGACGCAGCTCAAATTCTCCGTTTATGTAGCCGCGCGTCGTGACCGTCAGCGTCCCCACATCCTTGCAGTCGAGGTACTTGAACCCCGCGACCATGCCGTTTTGCACGTTAGCGATATAGCCGATCTCCTCGTCGCCGTCTCTGCCGTCCTGCACTATCTTCGGGCAACCGTCGCCGAATCTGCCGGGCGCGTTCGCAAGGTACAGATTGCACGCCGTATACGCGGGATATTTCATCTTTCCCGGGAGCGGACGCGCGCCGAGTCCCTGCGTCGTTATCTCGACCTGATCGAAGCCTCCGTCGTCTCTCAATTTTAGCCGCTCCGCGCACCCCTGACGCGAATACCACGTCCCGTTCGTATGGCGGTGATAGAAAATGTACCACTCGCCCGCTATCTCGACTATCGAGCCGTGATTGTTCGCGATGTATGCGTCCGGGACATTTTTCGGCTTGCCGTTTTCGAGTCCGACGTCGCCGTTGCTGACGAGGACGCCGCGATAGCAAAATCCCTCGCGCGGCGACTTCGACGTCGCATAGCAGAGCTCGTGCATCACCTGCGACGAATATATGAAATAGTACGTGTCGCCTATCTTCCTTATCGACGGCGCCTCGAAGAATGCGTGTCCTTCAAATCCGGTCCCCTCGCTGTAAACGGCTCCGGGCGCGACGAACACGGGTTTTTCTATTATAGTCGTCATGTCGGGACCGAGGACCGTGCACATCGCGCCGTGGCGTCTTTTGTCTCCGTGACCGCAGAAGCCCGTATAAAGATACGTCACATCGCCCTCGGTGAGAACGCCGGGGTCGAACTGCGGCTCGTCGCCGGGCGCGTTGCCGAGAAGTGTGCCATCCTGATAGTGTACGTAGCCGAGAAATTCATACCGACCCGCAGGCTCGTCGCATACCGCGACAGAGACGTTGCAGACGTGGTCGAGAACATAGTAGAGGTAATATCTCCCGTCGGGGCCGACTGTCACATCGGGCGCGTAAAGGCACATCGAGCCGTCGCGGTTATACGGGTCCGACGTTTTAGGATAGATCACACCCTCATACCGCCAGTTGCCGAGGTCGTCGACAGGCGCAGACCAACAAACGTAGTCGCCGAGGCAGAATACGTGACCGTTATACTTGTCGTGCGAGCCGTAGACGTAGACGCGGTCGCCGAACACGTACGGCTCGCCGTCGGGTATGTACTCCCACGAGGGCAGATACGGATTGAGCGGCAGCTTCTTCATCACAGCTCTCCCTTTACCTTGTCGACGAGTATACGCATGAATTCGCTCTCGCCGCACTCTTCCACGACTCCGTCCGGCGTGAACCGCACGCCCGCCTTCGTCTCGGGCGTGTACTCGTCCCAGCGCACCATGTCGCTGCCGTCGATGTCGGGACCGTTCGGGTCGCCGCATTTTATGAAGTTGCACCAGTAATTGCACATCTGACGCGCGAGGTCGTAGTATTTGCCCGTGAACGGACGGTGGCATTTCGCCAGCGTCTCGAAGAAGAACCAGAGGTCGGACGAATGGAAGCTGCCCGGGTTATCGCTGCCCGGCATCGGCACGTCGAAGCAGTAGTAATAGCGCTTCGTCGGGAATCCCGCCTCATACGCGCGCTCGAACAGCGCGCGCGCCGTCACCTCTATACCGCTCACGAACGCATAATTGCCTCTGCCGTCCGTCGCCGCCGCTTCCGGCTGCGAAAGGAACGCGTCCGCCTTCTCGCCGAACAGCGACTTCGCCTTCTCGCGCAGCTCACCCTCACTGCCGGCGCGTATAAAGCTGCGGAACTCGTCCTGCGTGTTGCCCGCCATCACGTCGACAGTCGCACACTTGCCCTCGCAGTAGAGTTCGAGCGGGTCGCCGACGTTGAATATATCGTCGCGGACGGTGAAGAAGCGCAGATGCGAATTTGCAAACTCCGCGTACTTGTGCTTGATGTATACGGCGTCGAGCGCGCGCGCCTCAGCAAGCGTCTTTACGCCGAGCATGTCGAAGAAGGCGACGCCGTTCTGCTCCGCTCTCTCGAGCGTCGCAGGCACGCTCATGCCGCCGCCCATGTACGGACTGCGTATCATCGCGCTCTCGATGATGGCGCGGCGGAACAGCCCCTTGTTAGACGGCGCCGCCATCTGCGACAGCACGCTGCCGCCGCCCGCCGACTGACCCGCTATCGTTATATTGTCGGGGTCGCCGCCGAACGCGGCGATGTTGCGCTTCACCCACAAAAGCCCCGCCTGCTGGTCGAGACTGCCGAAATTCGCCGGCGCGTCGGGTTGCGTCTTCGTCAGCTCGGGATGCGCGAGGAATCCGAACACGTTGATGCGGTAGGTGACGGACACGACGACGATACCGCTATGCGCTCGCCGTCGAACTCCAGCTCCGCCGTGTAGCCCCACTGCAGCCCGCCGCCGAAGTACCACACGAGCACCGGCATCTTTTCATCCCCCGTCTTTGCGTTCGTCCAGACGTTGAGGTACAGGCAGTCCTCGCTCATCGCTATCTCGGAGTCGACGTGCCATTCGCGGTCATAAAGACCGTCGCCGACGCCGGGCGTGTCCTGCATCGAGATCGGTGCGAAGCGGAAGCAGTCGCGGACGCCGTCCCAGTCGGACGCGGGCTGCGGCGCGCGCCAGCGGTTCTCCCCCGTCGGCGGCGCGGCGAACGGTATGCCCTTAAACGCGGTTATCCGCGGGTCTGCGGCCTCGATCCCGCGCACGACTCCGTTTTCGGTTTTGACGATTCTCAGCATATTGTTATCTCCTTTTTTGTGCGCACGGCGCAAAATATTTCTGTTTTATGATAACATACTTGTCTATTTTTTGCAATAGCCGCGCCTATGTAAATGATAAATATAATTTTGTACGAATTAAATATCGCCGTGCACCCCATGCCGTCTTTCATATCCCGCTTGCGCAAAAAGGCGATCTATGGTATACTTACTATATACGGTCGCGGGAGGTTTGCGTCATGAGGCTCGACAAATACATATCGTCGGCGGCGCTCATGTCGCGCCGTGACGCGGGACGCGCCATATCGTCGGGACGCGTGACAGTCTCGGGCGCCGTCGTGCGCGACGGCAGCGCGCGCGTTGACGCGTCCGACGTCGTGACGCTCGACGGGAAAGCGCTCTCGTACGCGCCTCACATCTATATAATGCTCTATAAACCTGCGGGCTTCATCACCGCGACCGAGGACGCAAAGCGCGGCGAGCGCGTCGTCAACGATCTTTTGCCCGACGAGCTGTCGCGACGCGTCTTCCCCGTCGGACGACTCGACCGCGACACGACGGGACTGCTCGTCATGACCGACGACGGCGACGCCGCGCACCGCGCTCTGTCGCCAAAGCATCACGTCGAAAAATCGTACGCTTTCACATGCTCGCCGCCGCTGACGGACGATGAAGTATCAAAACTTGAACGCGGCGTCGATATCGGCGAGCGCGACGGCAAAGGCAATATCATACTTACAAAACCCGCGCGCGTCGCGGACGGCGTCATCACTATAACCGAGGGCAAATTCCATCAGATAAAGCGCATGTTTCACGCGGTCGGGTGCGAAATAACGTCGCTCTGCCGCATAAGCTTCGCGGGAATAGCGCTCGACAGTGCGCTCTCGCCGGGACAGTGGAGGTATATGCGCGGCGACGAGATCTCCATGTTCACAGACAGCAAAAACGGCAGCGTTTGATGTCCCGCCGCATTTTGTCCCGATCAGCAATTTTCGCATTATTTGCTCTTGACACGCGCGCCGTTATGATGTATAATATATCGGTACGGAGGCATAGCTCAGTTGGTCAGAGCGCACGGTTCACATCCGTGAGGTCGAGGGTTCGAGCCCCCCTGTCTCCATAACGTCGCGGCAAGCATTTTTGGCTCGCTGCGATTTTTTACAATAAACCACGTTATATCTTGACATACTGCCGCTGACGCCCTGAACGAAGTGAGGAGATGCTCTTCTCACAAAAGCGGACCGATTAGTGTTTATCTTAAGCTTTCTCCGAAATTATTGTTCTCGTTCGCTTTACAAAAACAAAAACTGTAATAAAAGTTATTGAAAAGATGAGAGCGCGAGAGAAGGAAAACTTTTTTGACTCGGGGACCCCTTTTTTGTAGAAAGGTGTCCCCTACCTTCTCCAAAAGCGGACTAAATAGTGTTTATCTTAAGTTATCTCCAAAGATATTGTTTTCATTCGCTTTGTAAAAATAAAACTTGATATAAAAGTTTTTGAAAGAGGGGTGCGGGGAGCTTTTCCGAAGGAAAAGCCAACTTTCTTTCAAAAAGTATTGCGGAGCCCCTTTTTGTAAAAGGTGCCCCGCCCCTCGCCAAAAGCGGACTAAATAGTGTTTATCTTAAGCTATCTCTGAAGATATTGTTTTCGTTTACCTTTTCAAAAAAATCAGCAAAAGTTTTTGAAAAAGAGAGGGTACAGGGGGAGAAAAAACTTTTTTCAAAAAGTTTTTTCTCCCCCTGAAAATAATATCATACCCACACGACACGTTTCGCTTGACAAAAAGGCGGGGAGGCTTTATAATTGAGTACGGAAAGCGGGGTGGCGACGTGGCGGAAAAGAAAAAGGCGGACGGCAAGGTCATAGCGCAGAACCGCGCCGCGCGTCACGAATACTTTATCGAGGAGACGTACGAGGCGGGCATAGCGCTTTACGGAACCGAGGTAAAAAGCGTGCGCGCCGGGTCCGTCAATCTAAAGGATTCGTACTGCCGCATCGAGGACGGCGAGATATTCGCCTACGGCTTCCACATCAGCCCGTACGAGAAGGGCAACATTTTCAACCGCGACCCGCTGCGCAAAAAAAAGCTGCTCATGCACCGCCGCGAGATCTTGAAGCTGCACGCCAAGGTGACGCAGCAGGGCTACACACTCGTACCGCTGTCGCTGTATTTCTCGGGGTCGCACGTCAAGATGGCGGTCGGGCTGTGCCGAGGCAAAAAGCTTTACGACAAACGCGAGGCGGCTGCCGCCGACGATGCGAAGCGCGACATCGAGCGCTATACGCGGTCGCGCGAAAAGGCGGGTTGGTGAATGTTATGCGCTTGTATAACATTCATAGACAAATGTAAAATATTTTGAATGGGGCGGTGATACAGTTATGGAATTAAGTTCCGCGATACTCGCGCGTCACAGTACGCGCGCATTTTCGGACAGAAAGCTCACGCGTGATGAAATAACGGAGCTTCTGACGGCCGCGACGAAAGCGCCGAGCGCCGTCAACATGCAGTCGTGGCACTTCTACGTCGTCACGGGAGACGAGCGCGCAAAATTCAAAAACGTCTGCGCCGAGTGGGTTTCGACAGCGCCTGTCGTGTTCATAATCTGCGCCGACAGCGCCGGGATCGAAAGCCGTTTCAGCGACGGCAGAGGCCGCAAGTTTGCGGTGCAGGACACGTCGTATGCGACGGAGAATCTGCTTCTCAAGGCGACCGACATGGGTCTCGGCGGCTGCATAATCGGCGCCTACGATCAGGACGCATGCGTCCGCGAGTTTTCGATACCGGAACGTCACCATGTCGTCGCGCTTCTGCCCGTCGGCGAGCCTGCCGCGCCGGTTCAGCCACGCGAACGCAAGCCGCTCGACGAGGTCGTCACCTACATCGGCGATACGCTGTAAAAGCGCATTATTCGGCAGTTGACTAAATGATTCGACAAATACCGAAAACGGGGGCGTAAAGGTTTCGACGGGGACTTTGAGCTGCGATAAGCGGGCAGAGCATGGGGCAAGCTCTCAAATCCGGCTCCGACTAAATTTTAAACGCTAACGATAATAACGTAGCTCTCGCTGCCTAAGTGCGGCGCGTCCGCGTAAAGGGGGACCACGACCTTTACCCGGGCGTCACTACAGTGGTGAACGTGTACCGCCGCCCGCGCTCGGCGCGGTCATGTAATCGAGCGCTGCCGCGCAGTCCGCGCGATCATTCGCGGGCGGCGCGGGAGATATATAAGTGATATACGCCCGTAGAAGGTCGCAGGGAGAGGTTTTCGGACAGGGGTCCGACTCCCCTCGCCTCCAAACAAGCCGCGACGGGGCTCATCTGAGTCCCGTCGCGGCTTTAACATTTTCACGCAAAAAACGCGTACGGCGGAAGCTCGCCGTAGCTTCCACCGCACGCGTATTGTTCAGAGGAAAATGATCAGATTACCCTTTTGCGTTTACTTTATCTTTCTCTTTTTGACCGCGACTGCCGCGCACGATGTAATTGCAAATATCGCCGTGCATGCGCCTATCGTCGAGCCGCAGCCCGATCCCTCGGTCTTGTCACCGCTGTCGCTGCCGCTTCCCTGACTGTCGGCGGGGGTATTGTCACCGCTCGTATTCACGACGCCGTTGCCGTCATTATCGCCGCCGTCCGTCGCCGGAGCTTCGGTCGCAGCGTCGGTCTCATCGCCCGTATCGGGCCTATACACGAAGTCGTCCCAGTTCGTCGTCTCCTCGTTCGTCAGCACATTAGAGATGATGATGTACGCCATGTTGATCGTCGGCTGTATGCTCTTTGCCTCGACGGTGATGTAGCCGTCGACGGGCGATACGGAGCCGTACGCATATGCGGAGCTGCCGCTGTCTATCATTACGGTGTCATACACGAGCTCGCCGTTGAGGTAGAAATCTACGGGCGACGAGTTGCCCCACGGGCACGCAAAACCGACCTCGACGACGTATTCGCCGTCCTCGGGCATTTCGAACTTGTACGTTATGACGCGGTCAAGTCCGTTCTCCGACATGTTGTGGCAATAGCGGTTTGACTGTTCCTTCGGAACGTCGGTGCCCGCCGTGTTGTACTCGTACGCCCACGTCCATGTCGTGACGACGCGCGTGTCGCCGTACGATATCGACGTCGCCTCGTCGTAAGCCTCGTCGACGACGCCCCATTGTCTGCCCGTTCCCGGGTCTGCGCCGAAGAACTGGTCGGTCACTGTGTTATACTGACCGAACGAGTCGCCCTCGGACACGGTGTCCGTCAGATAGTCGCCGCAGTCTACGAAGTAGTAGATCACGGGGTCGTCCTCTGCGAATACGGTTCCCGCGCATACCGCGCACATAATGAGCGCGACGGTCAGCGCAAGCGCTTTTCTAAATGATCTTTTCATGATGATCCTCCCTTTTTGTTTTATATTTCTTTGTATTTCGGTGTTGTTTTTACTCAAGATATGCGCGTATCGTTTCGTTTATCGTGCGCATTATCATCTTTTCGTATGATTTGTATGTCGATGCAAACGTATTCTTTCCCGAATTCCACAGCGCCACCATCATGCCGTCGCGTATCTGGTCGCAGTACCAGGAATCGCCGAGGTCGTAAACTCGCGTTGCGAATATCTTGTCGAGCATTTCCGCCGATTCCTCGTCCGGAGAATCGCGGCGCTTAAGGCTCGTCTCGTAGTATTCGGGGAGTATCGTCTTATACCCTTCCGACGCCATTCCCTCGATGAGCGCGCCCGCCATCTCCGGGTCCGGGTTCGTTATCGGCACCGTCGCGAGGACCGTTCCCGCCTCAACGCGCGAATAATAATCATTCTGCTCAGCGTCGTACTTCGGGAAAGGCAGTATGCCGAAGTTGTATTCGCAGTTGCGAAGCTGCGAAAGGAAGAAGAACGTGTAGTCTGCGAACAGCGCGTTGCCGCCCGAGAAAAGCTCAGTGTGGTGTTCGGACTGGTTGCCCATTCCCGTCGATACGTACCACACGTTTTGGTCCCAAAACAGCTCGAAGCACGAATCGAGTATCTGCTGGAACCTGTCGTTGTCCACCATCGTCAGGTACGGCATGCGTCCCCTGTCAAGCGAGACCGACGTCGTGCCGCCCGCTATCCAGAAGTTCGGCAGTATCTGCTTGCCAGACGACACGTATCCGTAATTGTCGCGCAGCGACTGTCTGTCGTCGCCGTCGTTGTCGTACGTAGCCGTCTTCATCATCTCCGCCATCTCGTCGAACGTCCACTTCCCCGATCTGACGAGCTCATACGGGTCTTCCTTGAAGTTCAGTTCGCGGTAGAGGTCTTTGTTGAACACGAGGCAGTGCGTCATGTCGAAATACGTGAAGTCGTACGTTCCGAATGCGTAGAACGTCTTGTCTCCCACCGTCGCGTACTCGCGCAGTGACTGGTCCCAGTAGTCCTTGTCGAGGTCGATGTAGTCGAGGTCGGCGTAGTCGTAAATGAGCCCTTCCTCGGCGAAGTAGTGCGCGAATCTGTCGTAAACGAACGCGAGGTCGTAGTCGTCGGCACCCGCCGCTATAAGCTGGCGGTACTGCGTATTGACGTAAGTCTCAGACTGCACCGTCTCGGTGATGTCGACCTTGAAGCGTTCCTCGACGGACGATATCATCATGTACTTGGCGTTGTCGAGCGTGTCCTCCGACGGCTCGTCGAATACGTGATGCAGATTTGCGTGCGGTTCCTCAAACGTCAGCATGTTGAACGTCTCGCCGTCGAAGCTGAGCGACGCGGGGATGTCGTCCACCGTCGGGTCAGCGGTTTCTGCGGCTTCCGTGCCGCCCGTGTTGACAGCGCCGCCGCCGTCCTTATCGCCGCCGTCGCCGCCTTCGTCGCGGCACGACAGAAGCGACAGCGGCGCGCATATCAAAACGGCGAGCAGAAGCGCCGTCACGCGCCTTTTTGTCATTTCCCTTTTCTCCATTTGCTTTTGCCTCCATCTTTTCCGTGTCGAAAGAGCGCGCCGGCTCTTGCGTACGATTAGTTTTGTGATTATATTCTATCATCATAGACGAAGCATATCTTTTACAATATTACTGTCGGCTTGCACATATTTGCTTTTTTCTTCATCTGTTTTGCACAAAAAAGAACAGTGCCCGCACACCGTTTTCCCGATGTGCGGGCTGTTTTGAGTTTTTTGTTTCACATATTTTATTGTTTTCGCCCGCGTCTGTACTCTGTCGGCGTGCACTTGACGAGCTCCGAAAATCTGCGGTTAAAGTAGCTGACCTGATTGAAGCCGCACGCGGACGCGATCTCGATAACGCTTTTGTCGGTGCGCTCGAGCATCTCCATCGCGCGGCTGATCCTGTAATTGTTCAGATACGAAAACGGCGAGGTATTCGTGCAATCGCGGAACACGTGCGTGAAATATTCGCGGCTCATATAGACGCTCGACGCGATGTCGGCGAGCGAGATCGTTTCGCCGTAGTGCTCGTGTATGTATTCGAGCGCGCGCTGTATGCGCTCGTGGTTAGTCTTGTCCGCTCTCGTGTGCTTTTTGCCGTGCGCAGCGTGCATAACGCACGTTTTCCATATCGAAAAAAGCAGCGACTTGACTGTGAGCTCCGCGCATACGGCGTCCTCGCGGAACATCATCTGCGGGTGGCGTTCGGAATTGATGTCGTTGTCGTACGGCGTGTAGTCGTAAAGCGTCATTATCTCGATGAGCATGTCGAGCACGTCCGACTGCCACGGGACGTCGCGCCTGTAAACGGGTTCGAATACGATCTCGCCGTTTATGACCGGCATCACGTATTTTTCGTTTACCACGTCTACGGCGGAGTCCGATATGAGCTGCGGCGAGAACACGACGGCGTAGAACACGGTCTCCTTCGATGACGTCGACCGCGTCGCCCAGTGCGTCACGTTCGACGGGACGAAGGCGGCGTCGCCGGGATGCATCTCATACGACGCGCCGTCTATGTAGAATGTGCAGTCGCCGCGCGAGAGATAGAAGAACTCGAATTCGCTGTGCCAGTGCGTATACAGTATCTGCACGGTCACGCCGTCGGAAAGATGCGGGTTTTGCGGGAAGATCGTCTTGTGCATACCGATGGGAAATCGAGCGCTGCCGTGCTCGTAAAATTCGTAAATGCCTTCGCGGCGATCGATATTATCTGCACTGTTCATATGCGCCCCTCCCGTTCGTACTTCATTTTATAATATTGTATAACTTTTCACACGCAATGTCAAGAAAAAACGACAGGGCATTTTGTCAATATATTCAAATATTATGTCAATATACGATTAGATTTTGCCGATCTTACCATGTATAATCAAAGTAAAGTATCACGTTCTTCGGAGGTGCGCCGAAATGCGCAGTTCTTCATTATTTTGTAAGTCGGTATCGTTCGTCGCTGCGATCTCGATGCTGCTGCCGCTGTCGGTCGGATGCACGCGGAACGATGACATGCGTGACACGTCGTCCGATACGGCAGAAATATCGACGTCGCCCGTCGATGATGTCACGTCTGCCGCTGACACGTCGGACACGACCGGCATTGTCGGCGATGACGATAACGGCGGTGCGCCGCCGCGTCCGAGCGAGCATTTGCCGACGCTCACCGTCGACATGAGCAGTCACGGTCACGATATCGTACACGGCAGCGCCGGATTCCTCTACGGCATCAGCGACGAGGGCGTGCCCGACGTCAACACGCTGACGCCGCTAAAGCCCAAGGTGCTTGCGACAAAGGGTGCGCTCGGCACAGAGCATCCGTACGGCGACGCGCTCGACGTCGCGGTCGAATTTTTCGAGGCGGGCGGCGAGCAGGTGCAAATGTACTGCTCCAACTATTACGGCGTGTTCGGCGTCACCGCCGACGCCCACGACTACGGCGACGTGCTTGAAAATGTTATCGCGCCCGCCGTCGTCGAGTGGAAAAACGGTGTGCGCGAACGCTTCCCCGACATCGACAGCCGAATAGTTTATATTCCCATCAACGAGGGCACGCCCGTCAACGGAGTTGCGAGCTTCAACGCGGCGTGGAAGATATACTGTGACGCGATAAAGTCTGCCGATCCGGGCGCGTTTATTGCAGGTCCGAACGACGCCGTTTACAGAGGTCACGACGGCATGCGCGAGTTTTTGTCGTTCTGCGTCAAAAATGACTGTTTGCCGGACGTCATAACGTGGCACGAGCTGTCCGTCGGCAGTCTTTCTGCGATGGACGACCACATAAACGATTACAGACGCATCTGCGGTGAGCTCGGCATCGACAAGGCAAAAGTTGTGATAAACGAATACGCGGACTTCGCCGACTGCGGCGTTCCGGGCAGGCTCGTCAACTGGATAGCGAGGCTCGAGGACTGCGAGGTATACGGCTGTCTCCCGTTCTGGCATCAGGCGAACAATCTCAACGACCTCGCCGCCGGTACGAATCAGGGCAACGGCGCATGGTGGGTGTACAAATGGTACGGTGACATGAGCGGCGAGACTCTGCGCGTGTCGTCGAAAAATACGACTGCGGAAGGGCTCTACGGCGTCGCGGCCTCTGACGGCGCAAAGCGGTCCGTGTCGGCGATATTCGGCGGCGCGGACGGCAGCATCGAAATAGAACTTGACGCGCTCGACAAAAGCGATATATTCGGCTCCGCCGACCGCGTTCATGTTAAGGTCGAGGCGACGTATTTCACCGGTTACCACGGCGCGCTTTACGAGCCATCCGTCGTCCTCGACGGCGTTTACCCGGTCTATGACGGCAAGGTCTCCGTATGCCTCGATGACGCGGTGTTTTCAACCGCATACAGGCTGACCGTCACATGCACCGATGAGGCGGTGTCTACGCCCGCCGTCGGCGCGTACCGCGCCGTATACGAGGCGGAGGACGCGGAATTCTCGGGTTCGGTAATCATCGACAGTCAGGAGTCGCCGCTCGAATATCCGAAATATTTCTGCTCCGGCGGTATGCGCGTCGGCGGCATCGACAGCGACGGCGACGGCATAACGTACACGGTCTATGTCCCCGTCGACGGGCTTTACAGGCTCGATTTTATCTACGGCAACGGCGTCGGCTCGACGCGCAACAACGCCTCGACTCACAAGCCGAAGAATATATCGCAGTCGCTCTCCGTCGACGGCGCTGTGAGCGAGTTATACTTGCCGAACACGCTGTTTTATTCGATGGAAGGTTCGACGGAACGATATTATGACCTAAAAGCGGGATATCACACCGTATCTGTAATGTTCAGCGGCGACGCGGGCGGATTTCACGATGCGCTCTATGTCACGTATGCGGGTGCGTACGGCTGCGGCGAGACGTCGTACAATAAGGTTTTCGAGGCTGAGGACGCCGTATTCCTCGACGGCGGCGAACATTCGCCCGCCGCCGGTGACGGATGCGTTATTCTGTCCGCGCAGCATGACGACGACGCGAGGGGCGGGGTGCGGTTCCTCGTCGACGTCGGTGACGGCGGGATCTATCACATGATATTCCGCTGCCGCGCGGGGCACGACGGCGCCGTGCGCGTCTTTATCGACAACACGAATGTGACGTTCGATTCTCTCGCGGCAAAGGTCGACGTTTCCGCGTCCGGCGAGTGGCAGGACGTTCCCGTGACACTTTATCTGCGGCGCGGCATCAACATCGTCGACGTCGGCGCCGACGTCGATATCGAACTTGACTGTATGCGCGTATTTGAAAGCGGACTTGATTTGACAGAGACTTTCGAGGCGGAGGATGCGGACGGCGTGTTTTCAACGTCCAGGTCGGACAGCGTCGTATATGTGTCGGAGATGGACGCGGACGGCGAATATCTCGAATTTCACGTGAACGCCGACAGAGCGGGGCTTTATAAGCTCGGATTTGCATATTCAAACGACGACTTATGCGGCACTCACAGCTACAACATCAAGATCGTCGACAGAGACGCCGCCGTATACGTCAACGGCACGCTTTCAGCGCATCTGTTTTTCTCGAACACGTTCTCCGACGATACGTTCCTTGAAAAGGTCATAACGGTCGCGCTCGACGAGGGTGACAACGTCATACGCGTCTGCAACGACGACAGGCGTCACGTTTTGTGGGGCGGCTCGCAGTCGACGCCGGGCACGAACGTGCTCGACAATTTCACACCGAATTTTGACAACTTCACCGTCACTCCCGCCGCAGTCGATGAAGCGCCGGAAATGATACCGTATAACGTCAGCGTGTCCTCGACCGGCGGCGGTCATGCTGTCGCGGATGTAAATGCAGTAGTGGACGGCGATACAGTGAATATAAGCATATTCCCCGAAGGCGAGCTCGTCCGCGTCACCGCAAACGGACGCGACGTCACCGGCAGCGTGACGCTGGACGGTCCCGACGCGTATAAGGTCGCATTTGACGTTGACGACAATACGGACGGCGGCGACGTCGACGTATTCGTCGAGTTCTCTATGCCCGAATATCTCGCAGTCGATGTGCCCGAGTCAGACAGTAATGTTATCGAGTACGCGGGGCGCAGCTACACGCTCACGGGCGACAATATGTTTTCAAACGGCGACTTCTCCGACAACAGCGGCGCGTCGATGGAGCAGTGGTACGTGGGCGTGAACAGCGCCGGTCACCCGACGAGCGGCGCGCGCATGCGTCCCTCTATCCGCGACGACGGCGCGCTTCTGAACATGATGCCGCTCTCCGAGTCGGGACTGCTCGTGACCGGAAGCTACGAGCCGCGCGTATCGGGCAATAAATTCTACTTCGGCGAGGACTTACGGCTCCCCGACGGATGCCGTCACTATCTCGTCGAGGCTATAGGCGAGCCGTGGACGAGCAACGCGTGGAACGGCGAACATTCGCTTATCGCGTTCGTCAGGCTCGAACCGCACAAGGACTATTACTTCTCGTTCAGCGCGTACACGCAGAGCGGCAGCGCGTCAGTGCGGTACGGCGCCGTCGATATGGACAGCTACGTGCCGAACGAATATAGGACCGGTGACACGCTTGATTTCAGCGGCAGCGGCTACTTTGCATGCAATAACGGCGACATGCAGAATGTGGGCGGCGCGTGGCGTCGGTATGAGTCCGTCATAAACAGCGGCGACGGCGACTACTTTATATTTAACGCTTACTGGCTGCAAATGTGTGAGTATCTGTGCCTCGGTGACTTCAAGCTGTACCGCGCGGAGCCGGTTTCGATGTCGAAGGCTGTCTATACCGACGATCCGATGTCGGTGTCGGTCGGCATTGGTGGCGACGTTTCGCTTCCCGACACCGTGACCGTACACACGAGCGACGGCAAAGCAGTCGGTGCAGGCGTCGTGTGGTCGGACAAAGCAGCCGATATAGACACGACCGCTCCCGGCGTATACGTCGTTTACGGTTACGCGGTACTGCCCGACGGTCTTTACTCGGACGGCGCCGTCACCGTCCGCGCGAGGGTAGTCGTTGGCGGATGAGGCAAATACCGGGCAAAATGTCAATCGTATACTATGAAATAGACAATATTGTGCAAGGTTTTTTCCGAAAGGCGTTGTATAATAAAAATAAGCTGGGGCAGGTTCCCGAAAACGCATAAAAAGGAGAACATCATGGTAACGAAACTTGAAAATTCGCTCGTCTGCCGATTCGGGCACGAGAACATGAAGATCGAGGCGTGGGGACGCGGGATACGCGTGCGCGTCAGGCCGATAGGCGCTATCCCCGACGAGGACTGGGCGCTCACCGAGGACGTCCCGCACATCGCCGACGATGTGTCCGCCGACCGCGAGGGCGGCGTATACGTCGAATGCGGCGGGCTCCGCTGCGAGCTTCTCGGCGATCACTTGCGCTTTACGCGCGGAGGGAACGTGCTGTTTGAAGAGGTATGGTACCCGTGGTCGCTGCGCGACCGTGCGCGCGTGTATAAGACGCTGCGCGGCAGCGATACGTTCGAGGCGACAGTCAAATTCACCGCCTACGACGGCGAGCATCTGCACGGCATGGGTCAGTACCGCGACGCGCGCTATGAGCTGAAAGGCTCGACGCTCGAGCTCGCGCACCGCAACTCGCAGATATCGGTGCCGTTTTTGCTCTCGTCGCGCGGGTACGGATTTTTGTGGAACAATCCAGCGATAGGTCGCGCGACGTTTGCCGAAAACGTGACAGAGTGGCACGCGGATGCGACGCGCGCCATCGACTTTTGGGTCTGCGCGGGAGATACTCCGGCTGAGATCATCGAAAAATACACCGACGTCGTCGGTCACGCGTCGCCTCTGCCCGAGAGCTTACTCGGTCTGTGGCAGTGCAAGCTGCGCTACCGCACACAGGACGAGCTGCTCGAGGCGGCGCGCGAGTACCACAGGCGCGGCATTAAGTTAGACGTCATTGTCATCGACTTCTTCCACTGGATATATCAGGGCGACTGGGATTTCGATCCGGAATACTGGCCCGACCCGCAGGCGATGGTGGACGAGCTCAAATCCATGGGCATACGTCTGATGGTGTCGGTGTGGCCGACTGTCGACCCGCGCTCGAAGAATTACCGCGGGTTCTCGTCTAACGGCTATCTTATCCGCACGGAGCGCGGTCTGCCCGCCGTCATGGATTTCAACGGTCAGGTCGGCATCTACGACGCCACCGACCCCGGCGCGCGCGAGTTCGCATACGGCATACTCAAAAAAAATTACGGCAAATACGGCATCGACATGTTCTGGCTCGACGAGGCGGAGCCCGAATACTCCGTCACCGACTTCGACCATTACCGCCAGTACATAGGTCCCGCTCTCTCGACCGGCAACATCTACCCGCGCATGCATTCGATGATGGTGTACGACGGGCAGAAAAAGGACGGCGTGCCCGATATACTCAACCTCGTGCGGTGCGCGTGGGTGGGCAGCCCGAAATACGGCGCGCTCGTATGGAGCGGCGACATCGAATCGTCTTTCCGCGAAATGAAGGTGCAGATAAGAAACGGCATCAACATGGGAGTTGCCGGCATACCGTGGTGGATATCGGACACGGGCGGATTCTACGGCGGCAACGTCAACGACCCCGTGTTCCGTGAGCTGCTCGTCCGCTGGTTCCAGTGGGCGGTGTACACGCCCGTGCTCCGCATGCACGGCGACAGACAGCCGAACAAGGGCGCGCTCGCGTGGAACACCGACCGCGGCGGAGGCTTCTGCGCATCGGGTGCAGACAACGAGCTGTGGGTCTACGGCGAGGAGATATACGAGATACTCAAGTCTTACGTCGACGTGCGTGAGTCGCTGAAGCCGTATATCGTTAAAACCGCCGACGAGGCAGTAAAAACGGGACTGCCGATGATACGCGCGCTTTACATCGAATTCCCCGACGACGAGGAATGCTGGCGCGCCGACGACGAGTATATGTTCGGCTCCGACCTGCTCGTCGCGCCCGTGACCGAGTACGGCGCGCGCGAAAGACGCGTATATCTGCCGCGCGGCAAATGGGAGGCGTGCGACGGCAGCGGTATTATTGAAAGCCGCGGCGAATACGTCACGGCAAACGCGCCGCTCGAGTATACGCCCGTTTATAAGCGCATATAAAACAAGCCGCATACGGGCGAATGATGATGCAGCATCTTGCGTCCGTATGCGATAATATGACAAAGCAAAAGAAGGGGCGGCAGCCCCTTCTTTTTTGCGTATAGACGGTAATTAATGTTCTTGAAAAAAGGTGGGTGCAGGGAGGGAAGAAAACTTCTTTCAATTTAGGGAGAACCTTTTTGTAGAAAGGTAGGAGTTTTGTCGCTTACGCTCCAAACCTCTGACACTTTTCGCAAAGCGAAAAGTGTGGCAGCTCCGAGCACCGCGAGGAGACGCTCCCCTCGCCAAAAGCGAACCGATTAGTGATTATCTCAAGCTATCTCCGAGGATATTGTTCCCGTATACTTCTCAAAAAGAAAATTGGTCAGGAAAAGTTCTTGAAAAAAAGGTGGGTGCTGGGAGGGAAACTTTCTTATTCGGGGACCCCTTTTGGTAAAAGGTGTCCCCTACCTTCTCCAAAAGCGGACTAAATAGTGTTTATCTTAAGTACGCCCTGAAGATAATGTTTTCGATTGCTTTTTAAAAAGAAAACTTGTAACAAAAGTTTTTGAAAAAGAGGGGATGCAGGGGGAGAAAAAACTTTTTACAAAAAGTTTTTTCTCCCCCTGCAATCTTTTTATTTAATCAAATCCTTTATGACCTCGCCGGCGATGATGAGTCCAGCAACGGAGGGGACGAACGCGACGCTGCCGGGCACGGAACGTCGCGACGTGTCGTCGGAGTCGGATGTGGGCGCGGGTTTTATCGGCGGCTCCTTCGAGTAAACGACTTTGAGCTTCTTTATGCCGCGCCGCCGCAGCTCATACCGCATGACGCGCGCGAGCGGACACACCGACGTCGAATAGATGTCGGCGACCTCGAACTTCGTCGGGTCGAGTTTGTTGCCTGCCCCCATCGAGCTGATTATCGGCACGCCTGCACGGTCCGCGTTCACCACCAGCGCGATCTTTCCCGCTACAGTGTCGATGGCGTCCACCACATAATCGTATTCGGTGAAGTCGAACGCGTCCGCCGTCTCGGGCGTGTAAAACGTCCTGTACGCGCGCACTTTCGCCGACGGGTTGATGTCGCGTATGCGCTCGGACGCCGCGTCCACCTTGTACTGCCCGACAGTGCTGCGCAGCGCGTATATCTGGCGGTTCAGATTCGATTCGCTCACGGTGTCGCTGTCAATAATGTCGAGCTTGCCGACGCCCGTCCGCGCAAGCGCCTCGACCGCATAACCTCCGACGCCGCCGACACCGAATATCGCGACTCGCGACGACGCCAGCTTTTCCATCGCCTCGCTGCCGAGCAGCATCTCGGTCCTCGAAAAATATTTGTCCATGTGCGCCCCCATATGCGGTATTGTCCGCGCGTACATTATACGACGGCGGCGCGAAGTTGTCAAGCGCGCGGGAGCGCGCAACTATGCAATTAAAGTTTTTGAAAAAGTGGGGGTGCAGGAGGAGGAAAAACTTTTTTGTTTCGGGGACCCCTTTTTGTAAAAGGTGTCCCCTACCTTCTCCAAAAGCGGACCGATTAGTGCTTATCTTAAGATATCTCCGAGAATATTGTTTTCGATTGCTTTGTAAAAAAGAAAACTTGTAATAAAAGTTTTTGAAAAAGAAGGGGTGCAGGGGGAGAAAAAACTTTTTTCAAAAAGTTTTTTCTCCCCCTGCGAATAACCTGTCACCCAACATCAACGCCGTAGACTTCGAGTTCGGTCAGCGCGGGGAAGCCGTCGTCGTCCGGCGATTGCACGAGGTCTTGCAGGCGCAGCCATGTGACGCGGTGTTTGCCGAGCGATATATACTGCCGTTCGGCGCATTTGCGCAGTTCGAAGTCGACGGCTCCGCCGTCCGACATCTCGATGCGCCCGCTTTTCCACCACGCGTCGTGCGGAAAGTCGGCGCGTATCACGAGCGCCGCCTCGTCGATCTCCACTTCACGCCCGAAGTCAACAGTGCAGCATGCGTCTGCGCGACCGTCGATGCCCCAGCTCTGATACGGCCACCCCCAGTGCCCCGAGTTCACGCGGTAACCGTCGATAACGTTGCGCGCCGCGAACAGCGCCTCGCCGCGCGTCTCCGCGTTCGCGGTGCAGTGCGGGTAAAAATCGGATTCTCCACGCACGTCGGCGGGATTGCACGCCAAGTTGCGGCGCGCGTGTATCTCGGCCGCCGTCATAACTCGCGCGGTGACGACGTGCCGTCCCGGCACGAATACGGTCGGCGAGTACGCGTCGCGCTCGCGTCCTGTCGGTATGCGCCATATCATCTCGCTGGTCGGTACATAGGCCTCGCCCGGCATTATCGCCGCGTCGAGCTGCACCCACAAGTGCGAGCGCGGCTCGCACGTTATAACGATGGCGCCGCCGACGCTTTTTTCGTCCGTCTCGACGCAGAGATGCGCGTCTCCCGCCACAGACTGTGAGGCGGCGAGTGTTTCGCCCGCGCCGTTTTTGTATGCGATAGTAAGCATGATGTACTCCGTTTCGGTGTGGTTATTCGGTGTTACGGTCATATATTAGCACAGATACGCCGCGCGTGTCAAGCGGCGAGATGAGATGCGCTGTCGTGCCTGTATGACGTGTGATGCTGTCGACACGTCGCGAGCCGCAGATTTCCCCGCTCAATCTGCGCACACAGCGATTAGCCTTAATCACCATCTCTCCTCATCTTCCTATATTATGCCACAAAATTTGAGATTTGTCAAGTGCTTTTCACAAATTTATGTATTATTATTCGCTTTCTGCGTAATCGCTCACCCGTAATCACAACTGGTATCTCCGTTCACCACGGCTTGTTGTGCGGTACGTACCCACCGGCAGCTACCTTTGCTCACCCGACGTGGTGACGTCTTTCACACCATTCAACCGGTTTTTGACAAGGGGGACTTTCTCGCAAGAAAGTCCCCCTTGTCGAACCCGAAAGAGGCTCCCGTGTGGCGTCGATGTTATCGAGTCTGCGGCAAGAAAGGCATTAGGGCGCAGACCGCGTTATTATTTTCTGCGAACAGCTCCCTCGCGGCATGTCGAATGCGCCGCCTACACGTCGTGTCTGCGTCCAGCCGTGTCGCGCCGTCAGCGTACGAGCGCGGTGCGCGTAGGTGAAGCTTCGAAGCCTACGGCGCGACGCCTTTACTTGGACGGCAGCGGCTACGCTTCTTGTACCCCGCACAACATAAAACCACGGGGCTCCGCCTATGGAGCCCCGTCGATTTTATTATACTTGTTTCACGCTAGCGTCGCCGCCATGACGGCCTTGATCGTGTGCATCCTGTTCTCTGCCTCGTCGAAAACTATCGACTGATCGCTCTCGAATACATCGTCGGTGACCTCCATGCAGTCGAGACCGAAGCGGTCGTGTATATCGTGCCCGATCTTCGTGCCGAGGTCGTGGAACGCGGGCAGACAGTGCATGAAGCGGCACTGCTCGCCGGCGTTCTTCATCACCGCATCGTTCACCTGATACGGCAAAAGATCGTCGATGCGCTCCTTCCACACCTCGTCGGGCTCGCCCATCGACACCCACACGTCGGTGTAGATGATGTCCGCGTCCTTCGTCGCCTTCATCGGATCGGTCTCAAATTCGAGCACAGCTCCCGTTTCGTCGGCGACTTTTTTGCATTCTGAGACGAGGTCGCCGTTCGGGAAATACTTCTCGGGCGCGCACGCGACGAAATGCATCCCCATCTTCGCGCAGCCCGCCATAAGCGAATTGCCCATGTTGTAGCGCGCGTCGCCCATATACACGAGCTTGATGCCGTCGAGACGTCCGAAATGCTCCCTTATCGTCAAAAAGTCGGCGAGTATCTGCGTTGGGTGGAACTCGTTCGTCAGCCCGTTCCACACCGGTACTCCCGCATACTTCGCAAGGCTCTCGACTATCTCCTGCCCGTAGCCGCGGTACTCGATGCCGTCGAACATGCGTCCGAGCACGCGCGCCGTGTCCGGCAAACTCTCTTTTTTGCCTATCTGCGACCCCGACGGGTCGAGATACACCGCCGTCATACCAAGGTCGGCGGCAGCGACCTCGAACGAGCACCGCGTCCGCGTGCTCGTCTTTTCAAATATGAGCGCGACGTTCTTGCCCTCGCACATCCTGTGCGGGATCCCCGCCTTTTTCTTCGCCTTCAGCTCCGCCGCAAGATCGAGCAGCCCTTCTATCTCCTCCGGCGTAAAATCGAGCAGCTTGAGAAAGCTTTTGTTTTTGAGATTCATGGTTTTGTGCCGGAGGAGGAACTTTTGAATAAGTTCCTCCTCCGGACCTCCTCTTCAAAACTTTTTATTACTTTATTCCGCGCACGCGGACTTGATCACCGCGACCGCCTTTTTCAGCGTGTCGAACGGGATATTGAGCGCGGGCAGCAGTCTCACCTTGTCCTTCGCCGTAAGGCACAACACGCCGCGCTCGATGCACTTCCCCACTATCTCGCCCGCAGGCTTGACTGTCTTTATGCCGACCATAAGTCCGAGCCCCGCGACGCTTTCGACGCCCGCGGCGCCCGTCAGCTCGTCGAATATGTATTTGCTCTTTTCCGTTATCTCGTCGAGCATTTCGTCGTCGATGCGGTCGAGTATCGAGATCGCACCCGCGCATGCGGCGGGATTGCCTCCGAACGTCGAGCCGTGGTCGCCGTAGCCGAGCACGTCCTTCACCTTTTCGCCTATGATGCACGCCCCTATCGGAAGTCCGCCGCCGAGTCCCTTCGCCGTCGTCACAACGTCGGGCTCGACGCCGTAATGCATGTACGAATAGAGCTTGCCCGTGCGTCCGTTGCCCGTCTGCACCTCGTCGACCATAAATATTATATCGCGCTTCTTCGCGAATTCGTAAACGGCGCGCACGTAATCGCCGTCGAGCGGCAGGACGCCGCCCTCTCCCTGCACGCACTCGATGAGAATGCCCGCGACCGGCGTATTTGCCGCGACAGCCTCAAGCTCGTATACGTTGCCCGCCGTTACGTGTTTGAATCCCGGCGTCAGCGGCTGATACAGCTTGTGGAAGCTGTCCTGACCCGTCGCCGACAGCGTCGCAAGCGTCCGTCCGTGGAAGCTGTTTTTGAGCGTCACGATAGTGAAGCGCTCACTTCCGTGATGCTCGGCGGCATACTTGCGCGCGACCTTTATCGCGCACTCGTTCGCCTCCGCGCCCGAGTTGCCGAAGAACACGCGGCTCATTCCCGTCCGCTCGCACAGACGCTTCGCAAGCTGCGCGCACGGCTCCGTATAATAAAGATTCGACGTGTGCTGCACGCGTCCGAGCTGTGCCGTGACAGCCGCTATCCATTCCACGTCCGCATATCCGAACGACGTGACCCCGATGCCGGAGCCCATGTCGATATATTCTTTTCCGTCGACGTCGACGGCGATCGAGCCGTGTCCCGACACGATCTCGACCGGGAAACGCTTATACGTCCCCGCGACGTACTCCTCGTCAAGCTTGCGAATGCTCATTATACAGTCCTCCCCCAAAAATTAACTTATGCCTTATGCTTTCACCATCGTGCCGGCGCCCTCGTCGGTCAAAAGCTCCATCAAAATTGAATGGCTGACTCTGCCGTCCATAATGACGACGTTTTTGACGCCGCGCTCTATCGCGTCGACGCAGCACTCAATTTTCGGTATCATGCCGCCCGAGATGACGCCCTCGCGGTAAAGCTCACGCGCCTCGTCGACCGTTATCTCCGACATGAGCGTCGACGGGTCGTTTTTGTCGCGCAGGACGCCCTCGATGTCCGTCATCATTATAAGGCGCTCCGCGCCGAGCGCGCCCGCGATGTGCGCCGCCGCCGTGTCGCCGTTGATGTTGTACACGTTGCCCTGCCTGTCGCAGCCAACCGTCGATATGACGGGTATGTAGCCGCCGTCGAGCAGGTCGGTGACGGGCTTGATGTTGACGCGTTCGATCCTGCCGACGAAACCGAGGCGCGGGTCCTTGACGCTCGCCTCGATGAGCATGCCGTCCGCGCCCGATATGCCGACGGCGCTGCCGCCGTGCATGCCGAGCATCGTGACGAGCGACTTGTTGACCTTGCCCGCCAGCACCATCTCGACTATCTCGACAGTCTCCGCGTCGGTGACGCGCAGTCCGTCCACGAACTCGGGTGCCTTCCCGAGCCGCTTCATCATGTCGTTTATCTCGGGTCCGCCGCCGTGGACGAGCACGACGTCGACGCCGATGAGGCGCAATAGGACTATGTCCTCCATCACCTGCTTTTTCAGCGTCTCGTTCACCATCGCGTTGCCGCCATACTTGATCACGACGACCTTGCCCGTGTACCGCTTTATGTACGGCAGCGCCTGAGTCAAAACCTCCGCCCGCTGCGCGTTCGTTATCTGTGTGTCCATGATTTTATTATATAACTTAGGGGGACTTTTGAGTAAAAGTCCCCCTAAGAACCCCTCAAAACTTTTTATTACTTTTTGTGCTTGCTGCGCATTCCTTAACGGAGTTTTACCCCATTACGTCGGATGTAATGGAGCGCAGCCCTATTACGTTCTGTAATCTGCATTGATTTTTACGTAATCGTATGTCAGATCGCAGCCGTATGCAGTCGCTTCCGCATCGCCGTCGCCGAGCGTGACTGCTATCGTTATCTCGCCCTCGGACAATACCGATTTTGCTTTATCCTCGTCAAAGTCGAGGCTGTGACCGTCCTTTGCGACCTCTATCTCGCCCGCCGCGCTCTTGAAGCTGACTCCCATTTTCGTGACGTCAACGTCCGCGCCGCTGTAACCGACGGCGCAGAATACGCGCCCGAAGTTCGCGTCCGCGCCGAATATCATCGACTTGACAAGACTCGAACATACCACCGATTTCGCCGCGATCTTCGCGTTTGTTTCGTCGCGCGCGCCTGTGACCGTGCACTCTATCATGCGCGTGCAGCCCTCGCCGTCGCCCGCTATCATGCGGCAGAGCGACACCGTCACAGCGTTTAGCGCGCACATGAAGCGCTCAAAATCCTCGCCCTCATCAACAATAGGCGCGTTGCCCGCAAGACCGTTGCACATAACGACGACCATATCGTTCGTCGACGTGTCGCCGTCTATCGAGACCATGTTGAACGTCGATTTTATATCCGTCGACAACGCCTTTTGCAGCATCTCCGCCGACACCGCCGCGTCGCACGTGATGAACACCAGCATCGTCGCGAGATTCGGATGTATCATGCCGCTTCCCTTCGCGATGCCTCCGATGCGGCACGTCTTGCCGCCTATCGAAAACTCGACCGCGACCTCTTTCTTCTTTGTGTCCGTCGTCATGATCCCCTCGGCGGCGTCGCCGCTGCCGCTCTCCGACAGAGCCGCGACGAGCGCGGGAATGCCTTCCGCTATAGGGGTCACGTCCATCGGCTTGCCGATGACGCCGGTCGAGGCGACGATCATATCGTCGGGCGATATGCCGAGGGCGCTGCCCGCGAGCTCGCACATGCGCTCCGCCACTTCAATGCCGTCCGCGTTGCACGTGTTAGCGTTGCCGCTGTTGCATATTATCGCCTGCGCCGTGCCGTTTTCGATGTGATGCTTCGTCACCGTCAGCGGCGCGCCCTTGACGAGATTCTGCGTGTAGACCGCCGCCGCCGTCGCGGGAACGTCGCTTTTTATGAGCGACAGGTCGCGCTTCTGCTTATTTTTCCGTATCCCGCAGTGGATGCCCGATGCGGTGAAGCCTTTCGCGGCGCATACGCCGCCGGGTACCGTCTTGATTTCCATGTACGTTTACTCTCCGAATCGTTCGATCATTCTGTGATGAGTCCCGTCGTCTCCGCGACGCCGAGCATAATGTTCATATTTTGTATAGCCGCGCCCGACGCGCCCTTGCCGAGATTGTCGAACCGCGAAACGACCGTGCATCTGCCGTCGGTGCCGCAGACCGATATCTCCATATCGTCGCGTCCCGACAGCTTTCCCGCCGACATAAATCCGCCCTCTCCGCCGTCGCCGACAAATTTCACGACGCCGCCGGTGTAATACGCGCGGTAGACGTCGGCTATCTCGTCCGGCGACCTGCCGAACACGGGGACGATGACCTCCATTCCCGCATAAAACGGCGCCACTATCGGGCAGAACACGGGCGAATGTTCGAGTCCGCACACCGCCGTCATCTCGGGCAGGTGCTTGTGCGACTGCGTGAGCCCGTACAGTCTCGGGGCGTCGAGGAGCATGTCGCGCCCGTCCGCTTCATACTCCGCTATCATCTTCTTGCCGCCGCCCGAATACCCGGTCAGCGACGTACACGATATCATATCCGCACGGTCAATTATCCCCGCCTCGACGCGCGGTGCGACAAGCGCGATAAATCCGCTCGCGTGGCAGCCCGGGTTCGCGACGAGTCGCGCGTTCTTTATCGCCTCGCGTCTGCCGCCTATCTCTGGAAAACCGTACGTCCATCCGTCCGCGACCCTGTGCGCCGTCGACGTGTCGATAACGCGCGTGTGCGTGTTCGATGTCTTTATCATGCCGACGGCTTCGACCGCCGCCGCGTCGGGCAGGCACAGAAACACGATGTCGGCGCCGTTTATCGCCTCCGCTCTCGCATCCGAGTCCTTTCTCACCTCATCTGACAGCGTGCAGAGCTCGATGTAGGCGCGCCCTGCGAGTCTGTCATGTATGCGCAGCCCCGTCGTTCCGGCAGAGCCGTCTATGAATACCTTAGTCACTCTCCGAGCATCTCCCTCACGTATTTGATCTGACGTCTCACCGACTCGGGCGACGTGCCGCCGTAGCTGACGCGCCGTCTGACGCACGCCTCCATATCGACGGCGCAGTATACGCTCTCGTCGATGAGCCCGCAATATTCGCGGTACGTCTCAAGAGACAGCGTTTCGAGCGTTTTCCCGTCCGCGATGCAGCGGGCGACGATACGCCCCGATATTTTATACGATTCGCGGAACGGCAATCCGCGTCCGACGAGATAGTCGGCGAGGTCTGTCGCGTTGATGAAGCCCGCGCCCGCGGCATTCTTCATGCTCGCCTCGTTCACCCTCATCGTCGACACCATGCCGGTGAATATGTCGACCGCCATCTTCGCCGTGTCGCACGCGTCAAAGACGCTCTCCTTGTCCTCCTGCATATCCTTGTTGTACGCGAGCGGCAGGCCCTTCAGCGTCGTCAAAAGCGAGATGAGGTCGCCGTAGACGCGTCCCGTCTTGCCTCTGACGAGCTCCGCCATATCGGAGTTTTTCTTCTGCGGCATGATAGACGAGCCCGTCGTGTACGCGTCGTCGAGCTCGACGAATCTGAACTCCCAGCTCGACCACAAAACGATCTCTTCCGCAAACCGCGACAGATGCATCATAAGTATCGCTATATCCGCCATCAGCTCGACGGAAAAATCGCGGTCGGACACGCCGTCTATCGAATTTTCGCAGACACCGTCGAATCCGAGGCGCTCCGCCTCGAACGCGCGGTCCGTATTATACGTCGTGCCCGCGAGCGCGCACGAACCGATAGGCGAGACGTTCATTCTGCGCTTGCAGTCCGCGAGCCTGTCGAGGTCGCGCAAAAGCATCATCGCGTACGCGCAGAGATGGTGACCGAACGTGATCGGCTGTGCGCGCTGGAGATGCGTATAGCCGGGGACGATCGTTTCGGCGTGAGATTCCGCCTTGTCGGCGACGGCGCGTATCAGAGATTTCAGCGACTCCGTCTCGCTCTCTATCCACGAGCGCAGATAAAGCCTCTCGTCGAGCGCGACCTGATCGTTTCTGCTCCGCGCCGTGTGCAGCTTTTTGCCGACGTCGCCGACGCGCTCTGTCAGGACCGCCTCGACGAACATATGGATATCCTCGGCGGACAT
>CANPXS010000008.1 GCA_947586625.1 uncultured Clostridia bacterium
TCGGCAACAACCGCATAGATCGCGTACTCTACATGGCGGCGAGCGTGTTCTGCACAGTCGGCGGTCCGCTCGCGGACGTGTTCGACCTCGCGACGCGCGACATCGGTCACTCCGAGGACGTCGAGCTCGGAAGGTGTATGCCCGGTTTCCTTGAGACGACAGTCGACGGCTCGTCGGTGATATTCGGCTCGCTCGACGCTATCGAGGCGGCGGGTATACGCATACCGAGACCGCTCCAGGAGCACAGAAACGACGAGTTCGGCGGCTCCGTGTCGATAATGTACATGGTGCAGGACGGCAAATTCGTCTCGCGCATGCTTATATCGTACCTCGTCGACGCCGACTTTGAATTCCTTCTCAAGCAGCTCGACCGCGGCGGTTTGTTTGTCGGCATAAAGACGTTCGACCCGAATGTGACCGAGGAATTCCTCGGCAGACAGATAAAGCTGAAGCGTTACCCCGTTCGCATAATCAGATGCAAGTCGCTGGAGGACAGAACGGAGGTGGAGGCGAACGTCGCGAGCGGCATAGTCTCGAAGGATTCGCCGAAGACGCTGCTCCAGACTGTGACGCTCTGCGAGAAGGTGCTGCACGCACGCAGCATAAACACGATGCTGGCGGTCATATCGGTCATGATAAGCGTGTTCGTGTCGATACTCGCGATAATATTCGGCGCGGGTTCGCTCGAACTGTCGCCGCTGTTCATAACGATATACCAGCTGTTCTGGGTCGTGCCGATGTTCATAACGTCGAAGATGATAGTGTCGTAATAAAGCGTTATCAATAAATCTTACGAAAGCAAACGAGGGGAGCGTCGTCGCTCCCCTCGACCAAACTGTATGGACTATAAGAAATACGCAAGCATACTGAAAAGCGTATCAAAGCCCGCGCGGTACACGGGCGGCGAGAGAAATCAGGTCGTAAAGGACAAGTCGCGCATAAAGTGCCGTTTCGCGTTCTGTTTTCCCGATACGTATGAGATAGGCATGTCGAATCTAGGCGTGCGCATACTGTACGGTGCGCTAAACGAGCTTGACGACGTGTGGTGCGAGCGCGTATACACGCCGTGGACGGATATGCAAAAGCGCATGAGGGAGTACGATATCCCGCTTTGGGCGCACGAGAGCGGCGACCCGATAAGGGAGTTCGACATCGTCGCGTTCACGCTGCAATACGAGATGTGCTACACGAACGTGCTCGCGATGCTCGACCTTGCAGGCATACCGATTTTGGCAAGTGAAAGGGGCGAGGGCGATCCGATCGTTATAGGCGGCGGTCCGTGCGCATACAATGCGGAGCCGGTGGCGGATTTCTTCGACATCTTCTCTATCGGCGAGGGCGAGGAAGCGCTGCCCGAGCTTGCGAGGCTGTACGTCAAGATGAAGGATTCGGGCGAGTACACGCGCGAAAAATTCCTATATGCGGCGGCGACGGAGCTCGAGGGCTTCTATGTGCCGTCGCTGTATCGCGTCGAATACGGTGCGGACGGTGTGATATCGACGTTTGAGCCTGTCGACGAAAACGTGCCGAGACGCGTCAAAAAGCGCATCGTCGAGGACTTCGACAACGCTTATTTCCCGACGAGTCCCGTCATGCCGTATACGGAGGTCGTACACGACCGCATAATGCTCGAGGTGTTCCGCGGCTGCATACGCGGCTGCCGATTCTGTCAGGCGGGCATGATATACCGCCCCGTGCGCGACAGGTCTGTTGAGACGCTGTGCCGTCAGGCGGCGGAGATGTACAAGAACACGGGCTACGACGAGATATCGCTGACGTCGCTCGCTATCGACGACTACACGTGCGTCGACAGTCTGACCGACGAGCTTATAAAGTGGACGAACGACAACAAAATTTCGCTGTCGCTGCCGTCGCTGCGCGCCGACAGTTTTACGCGCGAGCTTATGGCGAAGATAAGCGGCGTTCGTTCGTCGGGGCTGACGTTCGCGCCGGAGGCGGGAACGCAGAGGCTGCGCGACGCGATAAACAAGAATGTCCGCGAGGAGGACATATTGAACGCGGTACATATCGCGTTCGAGGCGGGCAAGTCGCAGGTCAAGCTGTACTTTATGATAGGTCTGCCGACGGAGACGGACGAGGACGTAGTAGGTATTGCGAAGCTGGCCGAGCGCGTTATCGAGGAATATTACAAGACGGAGGGGCGCAACAAGCGACGTCCGCCGCAGGTCACGATATCGACGGCGTGCTTCATACCGAAGCCGTTCACGCCGTTCCAGTGGTTCCCGCAGATAACGATGGAGGAGTTCGAGCGCCGTCAGCAGCTCATCGCGGACAACATACACGACAGAAAGATAAAGTATAATTTCCACGACTCGAAGGTGTCGTTCGTCGAGGCTGTGCTTGCGAGAGGCGACAGGCGGCTGTCGCGCGTGCTGCTCGAAATGCACAGGCGCGGCGCGTCTTTCGACGCGTGGGACGAGTATTTCTCGATGGAGACGTGGGACGAGTCGTTCCGCGCCGCCGGCGTCGACCCCGATTTTTACGCGAGACGCGAGCGCGACTACGGCGAAATATTGCCGTGGGACGTTATAGACATCGGCGTGACGAAGAAGTTTTTCATGCGCGAAATGGAGATGGCGGAGAGGTCGGAGCCGTCGAAGAACTGCCGCGAGAGTTGCTCGGGGTGCGGAGCATTTGTGTACGGAGGTGATACGCTGTGTCGGAAAATGAGAGAGCGGTGACGCAGCCCGCCACAGCGCCGGTGCGCGTCGCGTTTACAAAGACAGGGGCGCTGTCGTTCATATCGCATCTCGACCTTATGCGGACGGTGACGCGCATGCTGATACGCGCCGACATCGGCATATACTACACGGAAGGGTTCAATCCGCATCCGAAGCTCGTGTTCGCGCTGCCGCTTTCGGTCGGCGTCGAGAGC
This sequence comes from uncultured Clostridia bacterium, assembly GCA_947586625.1. Classification (GTDB taxonomy): domain Bacteria; phylum Bacillota; class Clostridia; order Oscillospirales; family CAG-272; genus DTU064. The sequence goes on from CANPXS010000008.1 coordinate 2,897, forward strand.
ACGTATGAGCTGTTCGACGTAAAGGTGATGGGCGAGAGCGCGGACTATGCGCTGATAGCGGAGCGTCTGCGCCGCGAGTCGCCGGACGATATAAAAATCATCGACGCGTATGCGCCGGAGAGGAAGTTCCGCGATATCGCGTACTCGGATTACGACATCGTCATTCGCGGCACTGGCTGCTGCGACGACCCGATAGGAGCTGTCGAAAAAATGATGGCGGGTCCGATAGTCGAGATGAAGCGGACGAAGTCGGGCGAGACGGAGTGCGACATAAGACCGTTCATTAAGTCGCTCGTATGCGAGGGCGGCAGGGACGAGCTCAGAATAAAAACGCGGCTCGACGCCGCGTCGGAGTCGTATCTGAATCCCGAGTATGTGGTCAAAGCCGTGACGAACGCGACATGCATCACGCTCGACAACATCGCGCCGGGCGGCGACGTATACGAGATAACGCGCACATGCATATTCGACTGTGACGGAAACGTGTTCAGATAAGGACGGTACAGAAAGACGGAGCGGCTTTGAGAAAAGCCGCTCCGTCGTGGTTTTATCCCTCGTTATATATGTTTATCAGCTTTTCTGCCAGTCCGTCGACGTAGAGGAGCTCGCCGCGCTCGCGGACATCACTCTTGTCGATATCGCGTATCGGGAAGCTCTCGCCGATCTTATTGATGAGGCGCGTGTGCTCTGACGCGGCGCGTATGCCGCAGAGGACGTTGTCGCCGAACGCGGCGACGTGAAGCTTGCGCTCGGGGAACAGGAACGGGTCGCCGTAGTCGCGGCGCACGCCGTCGCCAGCGACGCCGACGATGTGACCGGCCGTATATATATCGCGCTCCGCGAGCGATTCGGGCGCATCGTTTTGCGAGAAAGTGATGCGTCCGCGTGTGAATTTGTAGTCGAATATCGGGTTGACGGTCACGTCGACTGTGTGTGACGCAACGAACAGCGCTTTTGCTCCGCCTTCGAGCGTGCAGCGAATGACTGCGGAGTCGAAGTTTTCGATATCGTTGACGCGCGTCAGGTCGGCGTCGACGTAGACGACGCGGCGGCTCTCGTCGACGGTGCGTCCTGTTACGTAGAGCATGTTGTGCAGGTAGTGCGCGGCGGCGTTGTTGGCGACGCTGTCGTAGATGAGAGCGCCGTCGGCGGCGCGTATTCTGCCCGCCCATCCGGTGCCGCGACCGAAGTATTTCCTGTCGCGCGGCCACAGAATGAGCGTGCGCAGGCTGACGGGCTCGCCGTATATGCCGGACATGATGTCACACTTCATCTTCTGTATCGCCTCGCTGTGCGACCACTGGTATCCTATAGACACGCGGTGTCCGCTCTTTGCTTCGGCGTCGAGCAGTTTCTCAATGTCGCGGGCGTCGCCGCAGAGAGGCTTTTCGCACAGCACGTCGGAGCCGTGCGCAAGCGCTTCGAGTATGTTTTCGGTGTGGAACTGTATCGGCGTTGCGATGACGCACAGCTCGGCTGTATGTTCGGCGTAGAATTCGGACAGCGTGCCGTAAGGCTGACCGCACGCGGATATGATGTCGTCGAGTCGGCGGCACGACGCGGGGAACGGGTCGACGGCGCCGACGAGGTCGAATTTGTCTTTGTTTTCGGGGCGAAGGACTTCGTTGACGTATAGCGAGCCGTAGCCTCCGATCCCGACGAGAACTATCGTTTTTTTCACTGTGTTTGCATTATCTCCCTTTTTGACTTTATGCCGCTTACATTATAAGCGCGTGCGAGTGTAAAATCAATATTTATTTTGAAAATTCCGCGCTTTCTTGAATCGGCGCATAGAGGGATTATGCACGAACGCGACATTGTTTTTAACGTAAACTTTGTTGAAAGTGCGTCTTGAAAAAGTTTGTAAATTCAGTATACTTATATTGATAGACGGCGGGCGCCGTTTATCGAGTATTACAGAAGGGATGGCTCCAAAACATGCTCAATAGGAAGGTTGAGATGCATGAGGTCGACATCGCCGAATTCATCCACGCGCTTGACGGATGCGAAGGCGACGTTTATCTCGAGACGCCGGAAGGCGACTGCATCAATCTCAGATCGCGTCTTTCTCAGCTTCTCGGTCTTGCCGAGATAATTAAGGGCGGCATCGTTGCCGATGCAAAGCTCCGCTGCGAGAATCCGTCGGATGAGACGAAGCTGTTCCGCTTCGCTCTGTTCCGTGAGATTCCGACGAAGACAACAGATACGACGGAAGACAAGTGAGAGGGCGAGCACGGCGAAGCCGTGCTTTTCCATTTTTGGGTGTCGGCGGTTATTTTTCCGCCCCGCGTCGTTAATTTTTCTCGTCGGACGGAAAGTCTGTCGTCGAAAAATGCCTTATGGGACGAAAAAATCCCACGCCGAGGTGAGGATTGGCGGGTAACGCCCGCGTCGTTAAATTTTCTCGTCGGACGAAAGTCCGCCGTCGAAAATTTGCCTAGCGGAACGAAAAAATCCCACGCCGAGGGGAGGAACGGCGGGTTGCGTATGCGTCGTTTAATTTTCTCGCTGAGGTGAGGAATGGTGCGGATAGTTCGCATACAGTCAAGCAAAACGCATGCAATAAAAGGGAACATGGCCGCGGGTGCGGTCATGTTTCTTTTTTTATTTTTTTATCGGCACCGTCGGAATTATGCAAAAAACGGCTTTTTTTGCAAGGTTAATGCGTCGTCGATACTTGAAAACGATCAAAAAATGGGGTATACTGTAATATGTAAAATGCCGTGTTGTGCGGCTATATAACGGGGTGAAAAAATGGAGAACAATAAAAACAATCCGATAATCTGGGCGGATATTCCGGATGTCGACGTGATACGCGTCGATGACACGTACTACATGATATCGACGACGATGCATCTGTCGCCGGGCGGCGTCATATTCCGCTCGTACGATCTCATCCACTGGGAGATCGCGACGTACCTGTATGACATACTCGAGGACTCGGCGGGCGAGCGTCTCGAGGACGGGCGCGGCGTATACGGCGCGGGCATGTGGGCGGCGACGATACGCCACCACAACGGCAAATTCTACGTCATATTCGTCGCAAACGACACGCGCAGTCAGAACGTCTCGTTCCTGTTTACGGCGGACAAGATAGAGGGACCGTGGGAAAAGCGCAAGATCAAGGGCTTTTACCATGACTGCTCGCTCTATTTTGAGGGTGACCGTCCGTTCATCGTATCGGGCGGCGGCGACTTGCGTCTCGTCGAGATGAAGCCCGACTTGTCCGAGCCTTTGCCGGGCGGAATCGACAAGGTCATAATTCACGATACCGACTATGTGGGGCTTCGCTTCGAGGGTTCGCACATGTATAAGATAGACGGCAAGTACTACATTTTCATGATACATTGGCTGCGGTACGGCTCGCGCCGCCGCGTCGAGGCGTGCTTCTTCTCGGATAAGATCGACGGTCCGTATGTGGGCAACAACATTCTCGACGACGATATGGGATATCACAATGCGGGCGTCGCGCAGGGCGGCATCGTCGACACGCCGGACGGCGAATGGTACGCGATGCTGTTCCAGGATCACGGCGCCGTCGGAAGGATACCGGTGCTCGTGCCGATGAGATGGGACGAGGGATTCCCCGTGCTCGGCGTCGACGGGAAGGTGCCGCACCACATGGAGGTGAAGTCGACGCGTCCCGACTATGTGTACGAGCCGATAGTGGTGTCCGACGATTTCGATTATGCGCCCGGACAGCCGCTCCATCACGCGTGGCAGTGGAACCATATACCGGATAATTCGCTTTGGAGCGTGACGGAGAGAGCGGGATATCTGCGTCTGCGCACCGGTCGGCTCGCGCCGAACGTGACGCTCGCGAAGAATTCGCTCGGTCAGCGCACGATGGGACCCGTCTGCCGCGGCTCGGTGAAGGTCGATGTGTCGAATCTGCGCGAAGGCGACTATGCGGGGCTTTGCGCGATGCAGAGCAATTACGGATTTGTCGCGGTAACGCGCGAGGGCGGCGAGAACTACATCGTCATGCTGACGCGCAGCGTGCCGGAGCGCGACGCGCACGGTCACTTCCCGCACGGCGACAGTAAGCCTGGCGTCGAGCGCGAACGCGTGAAGCTCGACGGCGACACGGTCGAGCTGTCGATAGTATGCGATTTTCGCGAGAACGTCGACGTCGCCGATTTCTACTACAAAAAGAACGGCGAGTGGGTGAAGATCGGGACGCAGCTGCAAATGCTGTACACGCTCGACCACTTCATGGGATATCGCTTCGAGCTCTGCTGCTTCGCGACGAAGGAGTCGGGCGGATACGCGGACTTTGACCGTTACGATATAGAGGTCACGGATTGACGACGCTCGAAAAGGATAAAAAAGCGGAAGAACAAGCCGATGGCGGCGTTCGTGCGTCGATTTATGAGCGCGTGCGCGGACTGTTCCCGCGCGGCGTCGTATGGGACGAAATCATCGGCTGCGTGTGGGCGGTGATATTCTTCGCCGACATGTATGCGCTCGACGCGCTTTTCCGCGTCATATACAGAGGCGCGGCGCTCACGACGCCGGGACTGTGGACGCCGAACGTGTTCACACTGTCGTGGTGCGCGGTCGCGCTCGGCGCAGCGCTGCTTTTGCCGCGCGCAGTCAGCCGCGTGTTCGTCGTCGCGTGGACGTCGGTATTTTCGGTGATGATGCTCGTACATTGCGGGCTTTACGGGTTCTCGGGCAAGTTTTTCTCGTTTTCCGATATAATGTTCGCCGATGACGGCGCGGAGTTCTTCGATTTTTCTTATATCAGCATACGCAAGATAATGTTTATCGGCGCTTTTCTGGCGATAGTCGGCGCGGTATTTGCTTCGTTGATGATGCCGAAAAAGCGATACTCGTGGGTGCGCGCCGCCGCGGGCGCCGCCGCGGTCATTGTCGGCGCGGTCGGCATAAAGCTGACGCATGATTCGCTCGCGAAGCAGTATGTGGCGGTTTCGTGGGACAGCTACGCGCAAAACGCTGACATATACCAGAGCTTCACCGACACGCCTAAGTCGATGATGCTGTGCGGGCTATACCAGTACACGGCGCGCGACGCTTGGCTGTCGTCGGGGATTGACACGCTGTTCGCCGACGACGGCGACGTTCTCGACTCGATAGAAGAGTATTATTCAAAGCGTCCCGAGCATGCGGAAACGTCCATGACGGGAGTTTGCAAGGGTAAGAATCTGATACTCGTGCAGATGGAGGCGATAGACTCGTGGATGCTGACGCCGGAGTCGATGCCGAATCTCTACAAGCTGTATAATGAAAGCATAGTGTTCGAGAATCACTATGCGCCGACGTATCTTGCGGGCGGCACGTTCAACACCGAACTGATGGTGAATCTCGGCTTTTTCCCGCCGATATACGGCGGCAAGACGGGCATTTATGCGGGCAATTATTTCCCGCTGTCGCTGCCGAATGCGTTCAACGCGGAGGGGTATCTGTCGCGGTCATTCCACAACGGCTGGGCGGAGACGTATTCGCGCGGGATAGTGCACAAGAACTGGGGATATGAGCGCTATTACAGCGGTGACGACATCGGTATGCCCGACGTGTTCTTCGACTCGGGGCTTATCGAAGGGTTCGACTTGATGACGGAGGGGGACAAGTTCTTTTCGTTCATCGTGACGTATTCGGGTCACGGCAACTATCCGGGCTCGGCGGTGTCGGGCAAGTATTATCAAAAATTCGCGGAGATCTACCCGGACGCGGAGGACATATACATCCATTCGATGGCGCACGCCTATGAGACAGACGTGTTCATCGGCGAGCTCGTAGAGCGGCTCGAGGAGGCGGGACTGCGCGACGACACTGTGCTCGCGTTCTATTCCGACCACTACAACTACTATACTCTCGACGATGCGCTCGTGATGAAGTACAAGGGCGCGTTCGACGAAAGGACTATCGAGCACGTTCTGTTCTTCATCAACGACACCGACATCGGGTATATGCCGGCAGATAAGGTGACGTCGTCGATAGACATACTGCCGACGCTCGTCGATATGTTCGGGCTCGGAGTCAACGCGCAGTATTACGCGGGCGACTCGGCGTTCTCGGACGGCGGCGGGTATGTGATATTCGAGGACAACTCGTGGCTCGACGGTGAGCGGTACTATATTGCCGGTCAGAGCGAGACTGACGAGGAGGCCGCCGCGCGGAACCGCGAGATCTCGGACCGCATGTATTACAGTCAGCGTATACTTTTGCACGATTATTTTGCGCGGCGCGGCTCGTGGGATGACGCCGACAAGTCGAAGTGACGGAAATTGCGGTTTGATTTGCGCATTAGGGGAAATGATATGACCGATACGAGGAGAAAATGGCTCGACGCTGTTTTGAAGATAGCGTCGCTGGTGATAGAGTCGTGCGCGGACGGTAAGCTGCGCGAGGTGATGCCGATATACGCTCGTCCCGACGTGCACGACAGGGCGGAGTACACGTATCTTGAAGCGCTCGGCAGGACGGTGTGCGGCATCGCGCCGTGGCTGTCGCATGAGGCGGAGGATGCGGACGAGGAAGTAATGCGCGCGAGGTATGCGGAGCTGACGCGGCGCGCGATAAAGATGGCGGTCACGCCGGGCTCGCCCGATTTTATGAATTTTTCGCGCGGCGGGCAGCCGATAGTGGACGCGGCGTTTTTGTGCGAAGGGCTTTTGCGCGCGCCGGATGAGCTTTACGAGAAGTTAGACGCGGAAACAAAGCGCGAGCTGCTCGCGCGTCTGCGCGAGACGCGGAGCCGCAAGCCGTACGCGAGTAATTGGCTGTTGTTCTCGGCGATGATAGAAGCGTTTCTGCGATATGCGGGCGCGCCTGACTGGGACCCGATGCGGATAGACTACGCGCTGCGTCAGCATGAGCAGTGGTATCTCGGCGACGGGTTTTACGGAGACGGGCCCGAGTTCCACCTCGACTGGTACAACAGCTATGTGATAAATCCGATGATGGTTGACGTGACGCGCGCTGTCGCGGGAGTATACGGCGACTGGGACGAGATAGGCAGGCGCGCGCTGTCGCGTGCCGCAAGGTTTGCGTCGGCGCAGGAGTCGATGATTGCGCCTGACGGGACGTATCCGGTGCTCGGGCGCTCATCCGCGTACAGGTTCGGCGCGTTTCACGCGCTCGCGCAGTCGGCACTGCTCGGTTATCTGCCGGAGAATATTTCACCGGCGTCGGTGCGGTGCGCGCTCACGGCGGTGCTCGACCGCGTGATGTCGTGTGACGGCATGTTTGACGGCGAAGGCTGGCTGACGATAGGCGTCGCGGGGCGTCAGCCCGAGATCGGAGAGGGGTACATATCGACGGGGAGCCTCTATCTCTGCACGTTTATGTTCCTGCCGCTCGGGCTTCCCGAGTCGTCGGACTTTTGGCGTCTGCCGGACGCGAAATGGACGCAGAAGCGCATATGGGACGGCGACGCTGACGCGGCGACGCGGCATTGAAGGTTGATTATTAAATTATTGGGCGGGGGAAGAAACTTTTGACAAAAGTTTCTTCCCCCGCACCCCTATTTTTAAAACTATTGAAAGAGTTATCTTTCGGCGGTTTTTCTGAAAGCCTCGATTATCCGCTCGGCGGTAAGCTCGGGCGTCGACGTTGTGCTGTCTACGACGCAGTCATAGTTTGACATATCGTTGTAGTCGACGCCGTAGATGTCGAGAAAGCGTTCGCGTTCGAGCGCGGCGCGCTTTTCGAGCGCGCTTTTTGCGTCGTCAATGCTTTCGTATGATTCGACGCTGCCGCGTCCCGCGTTATAGACGCGCTTCGCAGCTTCGTCTATGTCGACGGTGATGAACACGCGGAACGCGTTTTTCGCGAAGTACCACGCCATGCGCGAGTCGAATATGATGTGGTCGCGCTCGAGCGATATTTTTGTAACGGTGTCGTCGATGATGTGGTCGAGCGACGGGTCCGTCATCATGCGCTCGTTGAGTTCGAGCGTAGATATGCCGAGGTCGGCGGCTGCCTGACGCTGGACGCTGCCTGTCGAATACGTTTCAAAGCCGAGCTTTTCGGCGAGAATGGCGGCGACGGTCGATTTGCCGCTGCCGAGATTGCCTGTTATTGCTATGTGCATGATGTCTCCGGAGTTGGTAAGTTTCATAAAGCTGTGACGGGGGAAAAACTTTTCGTAAAAGTTTTTCCCCCGTGTTTCCTACCCGACAGGATTTGAACCTGCGACCTACAGAGTCGGAGTCTGTCGCTCTATCCAGCTGGGCTACGGGTAGACGATGTAGCAGATGTAGAAGATGTAGATGATGTAGATGATGTAGAAGATGTAGATGATACTGTGACTATTGATTATTTTATCAAACGGACGCGCATATGTCAAGTGGAGAAACAAAAAAAACGTTGACATAGAGACGGGAATGATGTAATATTGATATAGTGAAACGAAATGTAAAGTTTGAAGGAGGTTCGTATGCTTTCCAAAATATTTCCGTTTTCGACCCGTTCAAATACGGTCGGAGGACTCATCGTCTCCATCGCCGTTTACATCGTCTGCGGTGCGGTCGCCGGTATTATAATCGGACTGCTCGCAAAAATGCCGATAATAGGCTTTATCTTCGGTCTTGTCGGCGGTATCGTGGACCTTTACTGTCTCTGCGGCATCATAATTTCGGTGCTCATTTACTGTAAGGTCGTATCGTGAATCGTAAAGCAGACGCCCGACGCAAGTCGGGCGTTTGTTTTTTACTGACAAATTCTCTTGACATTATTTTATTTATGTGTTAATATGTGCCTTGTATTATTTTGCGAGGGGGCGATGCTTTGTCATCAGGATATATAAATAAATGCTGAACAAAATCTATAAGGAAAGGAGAATTGATATGTGCAGACACGCATATAGCGAATTGCGGCGAGCCGAAATTAACGCTCACAGATGAGGCGATGATATAGGCTTACGCCGGTCGTCGCCTCATCTGTTTTAGGTATCGTCGGATAGAAGCGAGATACCGTATAAAACAGAAAGGATTGACCGGCAAATGAAATTCATAAAAACAATAATAAAAAACGCAAAAAGCATCATGTGGCTCATCGGAGCCTATTTTAAGTACGGCAAATTCGTCGTGTTGTTCGGACTGTTCGCGAACGGTCTTATCTGGCCGCTCCGCGACGTGATATCGGTATATCTGCCGCAGTTAGTGGTTGACGCGCTCGACGCGGGACATTCGCTTCTTTACGTCGTCGCGCTGATGCTGGGACTGCATGCGGTGGCGTATGTCGCATACATCACACACGATATGCTGTGGGATTACGTCGAGCTCGTAGGCGGCGAGCGCGTCAAGCTCGCGCTGAAGCGTCAGGTCTACGAAAAGGCAAAGAGCACCGACTATGAGTGCATAGACGACCCGAAGTTCTACGACAAGTACAAGTGGGCGATGGACAACTACGCGGACAAGGCGGGCGAGGCAGTACAAATGCTGAATTATCTCGTGCGCGGCGTCGTCGCAATATCGGCGCTGGCGGCGATAATCGCGTCGGTGTCGCCGTGGGTGGTTCTGATCGTTGCCGCATACGGCGTCATAAGGACTGCGTTTCACTTACAGTACAACAAGCTCGACCTCGAGCGTGACGAGAAGACCGTGAAGCCGAACAGGCGGCTCGATTATATCCACAGGGTGTTCTACATGAAGGACTATGCGTCCGATATGCGCTCGACGAGGCTGTCGGGACGCTCGATGGCGTACTACGACAAATACGCGGGCGAAAAGATCGCGGTGATGAGCGGCGTGCAGAAAAGGTATGTGCGGCTCGAGTTCATACAGCGCGTGTTCAACGTGGCGTCGCAGTTTTTGACGATGTTTCTTATCGTTCTGTCGTTTTACCGCGGCGAGATAGAGAACGCGGCTATGCTCATTACGCTGTTCATGGCGGCGAATACGCTCGATATCGACATCTGGGACATCATGGATGTGATAAAGGGCTTTGACAAGGTGGCGAATTACGGTGTGCGCGTGCGCGAGTTTTTCGACCTGCCGACGAAGATAGAGAGCGCGGACGCATCGCCCGCGGATGCGAAAAGCGCGCCGGACGGCGCGTTTACTGTGGAGCTGCGAGACGTGTCGTTCCGTTACACGGACGGCGGTCCGTATGTGCTGCGGCACATGAACTTGACGGTCCGTGCGGGCGAAAGGCTCGCGGTCGTGGGCGAGAACGGGGCGGGGAAGTCGACGCTCGTAAAGCTGCTTCTGCGTCTTTATGACGTGACGGAGGGGGCGATACTCGTCGACGGCGTCGACATACGCGACTACGACATACACGAGCTGCGCACGAAGGTGGGCGTTGCGTTCCAGAACACGAACATATACGCGATGACGTTTGCGGAGAATGTGACGCTGTCGCACGAGGCGGACGCGGAGATGATATCGGATATCGTCGACAGGCTGTCGCTGCGCGGTGTGCTCGACAAGAATTCGGCGTCGCTCGACTCCGAGATGACGCGCGAATTTGACGAGAGCGGCATGGTGCTGTCGGGCGGCGAGGCGCAAAAAGTTGCGATAGCACGGCTTTACACGTACGATTACGGCATGCTGATGCTCGACGAGCCGTCGTCGGCGCTCGACCCGATAGCGGAGTACGAGATGAACCGCATGATAGTCGGCAGCACGCGCGGTGCGACGACGCTCTTGATCGCGCATAGGCTGTCGAGCGTCCGCGATATGGACCGCATCGTCGTCGTCGACGGCGGCCGCGTCGCCGAGTCGGGCACGCACGACGAGCTTATGTCGCAGCGCGGCATCTACGCCGAAATGTTCGACAAGCAGGCGGAAGGGTATATTGTGTAATAATGATTTTTGGCGAGAGAGAAACTTTTTGAAAAAAGTTTCTCTCTCGCGCTCTCTTTTCAAAAACTTTTATTACCGGTTTTTATTTTGGGAAAGTAAACGAGAACAATATCCTCGGAGATAGCTTGAGATAATCACTATTTAGTCCGTTTTTGGAGGAGCGCGAGGAACCTTTTACAAAAAGGTTCTTCGCATATGAAAAAAGTTTCTCTCAACAAGAAGTTCTCCTCAATAAAAAGTTTTCTTCTCGCGCTTTTTGTGAAGAATTGTGTCCAAAACGTGCTGCACTCTTCGGAACACATTATTCGCTGTGGCATGCGGCGTCGACGCAGAGCACGACTGCGAGCACGTCGAGTTCATGCATGTCGTAACGTTCATCTACCGCGATCTCGTACGTGTCGCCCCATGTGAACCACTGCTTCGATACGGTCGCGACAGTATTGCCCGCGCCGTCCGTGATCGAGTATTCGTGATCGGTAAAATCGCCCTCGACGGTCCATCCGAGACCGTCGACAGTGTAGCGGCAGAAGAAAAACGTGAAATTTTTATGTACGGTGCCGGCAAAAACGCCGTCGCCTCCGCCGCGGTAGAGTTCATATGCGGGCATCCACGTGAGTACACGCTGGCTTATGTAGTAGAGCTCGCGGTCGAAGCCGTCGGTGATGTGCAGCTTCTTGCCCCATGTGAAGACGTCGCCGTATACATAGTAACGCGCGCCGCCGTATTCGTCGCAGACGTCGAATTTGTCGCCCCACGTAAAAACATGCTGACGTATATACAGTTTCATTTTCGCACCTCCTTTGGTGGCACGTATATTATATCATGCTTTTATAATACTGTCAAGAGATTGCGTAAAAATAATATAAGATGGCATAACGCGTTTTTGCGCACGCAAAAAGAGCCGCACACGCGGCTCTTTTTTATATCTTTGTCAATCTGCAAGTTGCGCCCGCCTGAAGTCGGGGTCGGCGAAGTGGAATGTCACGTTATCTTCGCCCGCGTCATAAAGCTGCTCGACGCAGGATTTAATATCGCGGTTTGCGGCGCTGAACCTGACGCCGGTCATGACATAGTGCGGATTTTCGATCTCTTTGCTGTCCTGTTCTACGAGCGCATCTCTGAGCACATCGTAGAATTCATCGACGGTGTAAAGCGGCTGTTTACCGTCGGGCGTTACGCTTCCGTACCATACGGCGTCGCTTCCGTCCTCATTCTTGCCTACGATGTCGAGTTCAAAGAAAATTATTTCGACGTCGATACTGTCCGATGCAAATATTTCATAGAATTTTTCATATGTTGCCGCGTCAGACGTGCCGTTCCATAAAAGCTCGACGGTGTTTTCCTCGTCGGTTTTTTCGCCGTTCATGATGGTCTTATAAATCGAGTTCTCGGACGCTTCGCGCTCTTCGACCGTCATCTTGGCGTATATCGCCGCGTCGCTTATGAAAAGCGGCGAATTTTTGAGCTCGCCGCCGACTATGGCGGCGACGCCGAACACGAGCGCCAGCGCCATCGCCGCGCCGACAGTACGCTTTACAGCGTTTTCGCGCCGCACGCGTTTCTGATTTTCGTATTCGTCTCTTTTTTCAAGCGCTTCATGCGCGATCTCTTCACAGCTTTTCATTTGTAAATCCCTCCCTGATTAGTTCGTTTTTCAGCGCTGCCTTTGCGCGGTAGAGCAAATTTGCGACCTGACGCTCGTTTTTGCGCATGACGGCTGCGATCTGCTTTGTGCCGAGGTCGTCGAAATATGACAGATACAAAACCTGCCTGTAATCGGCGTGCAGACGCGACATCGCTCGGTGAAGACGCACTTTTTCCTCCTCGCGTATGCACGTTTCCTCGAGACTTTCCTCCTCCGACGATAGCTCAAGCTCGTCGACGAGCGTGTCCGCGACGTTCTTTTTTTTGCGGTACGCGTCGACGGCGACGTTGCGCGCGATGCGGTACAGCCACGTTTTAAACGTGCATTTGCCGTAGAAGCGCGGCTTTTTCGTTGCGAGCTTCACGAACGTGTCCTCCATCAGCTCCTCCGCGTCGACGGCGCTGCCGGTGAACGAATATAGATAAAGCGTCAGTCCGTCGCGGAACTCGCGCACCAAAAGCTCGAACGCGCTGTCGTCGCCGGAAACGTATCGGCGGTAGTACTCTGCGCCCGTGTCCGCGTCTTTATTCGCAAATGCTGTCGGTATCGTATCGGCCGTATCGGTCATGTCCATGCGCTGCCTCCTTCTTTTATTACCATCATACCATTTAGACGTATGCGGCGCGCCTGTTATCTCAGTAAAATTATAATTTTTCGAAAAATTTTTATCAAGTGCTATTTTCCGTGTTCGCAAAGAAACTGCCGACGGTGTTCAATTTTGACTTGTCGAGCTTATTCGATATGGACAGCGCGCCGTGGCGGTAATAAAAAATGATATGTATCCGATTCCGTTATCTCGAAGCTTTCGAGAAACACAGCGTATACAGCTCCGCAGATTTTTATCATAAACGGAGCTCTTACGAACGGTCGCGCACAGCGGAATAAACAATTATTCCGAAAGTACAAATTTTTTATAAAAATTTCGATGTCGGTGCATTCATCTACTCGACAAGCATGACGCGCTGTGTTATAATACGTTCGCATTCGCTCTATAGGTGACGTATAAAAGGTGGAAAAATGATATTCGGTAAGTACATAAACAAATACTACATAAAATATATGCCGATACTGATACTCGGGCTTTTGTCGCTCGCGCTCGTCGACTACATGCAGCTCGTCATACCGAACCTTTACCAGATGGTGATAAACGGGCTCAACGACGGCGAGGTCGCCGTCGACGGCGCCGTGTACGCGTTCGACATGGATTTTCTCCTTGACCGCGTATGCGTGCCGATGCTCGGCGTCGTCGTGTCGATGGTATTCGGGCGGTTTTTGTGGCGTATCTGCTTTTTCGGCTCCGCGATAAAGGTCGAGACGTCGATAAGAGATCACATGTTCGACCACTGCCGCCATCTGTCGCACGAGTACTATCAGGTCAACAAGGTCGGCAATCTGATGAGCCTTTTCACCAACGACCTCGACACGGTGCAGGAGTGCTACGGCAATGGGCTTTTGATGTTCTTCGACGCCTTGATGCTCGGTCTTTTGGCGATATACAAGATGTGGCGCATGGACCCGTTTCTGACCGTGCTGTCGCTCATACCTATGGCGCTTCTGCTCGGCGCGAGCAGCGTCGTCGGTCACTATATGGAGAAGAAGTGGGACATACGCCAGGCGGCGTTTTCAAAGCTGTCCGATTTCTCGCAGGAGAGCTTTTCCGGCATCGCCGTAATCAAGGCGTTCGTTAAAGAGGCTAAGGAACTGTGGGCGTTCCGCGACCTAAACCGCGAAAACGAAAAGGCGAACGTCGACTTCACCCGCTCGTCTGTGCTCCTGCACATACTCGTGACGCTGTTCGTCGAGTCCGTCATATGCGTCATACTCGGCTACGGCGGTTATCTCGTCTACAAGGGGCAGTTCAACGCGGGGCAGCTCATCGAGTACATGAGCTACTTTAACGCGATAGTGTGGCCGATAATGGCGGTGTCGGAGCTCATCGACATGACGAGCCGCGGCAAAGCGTCGCTCTCGCGCATAAGCGAGCTTTTAGACGCTAAAGAGGACGTCGTCGACAGACCGGGTGTCGAAAGGCTCGAAAACGTGCGCGGCGATATTGAGTTTTCGCATCTCACGTTCCGCTACCCCGACGGCGAATACGACGCGCTGTCGGACGTATCGTTTGTGATACATGCGGGCGAGAGCGTCGGACTCGTCGGCAAGACGGGCTCAGGCAAAACGACGCTCGTCGATTTGATACTTCGCACCTACAACGTCCCCGACGGCACAGTGTTCATCGACGGTCACGACGTCAACTCCGTGCCGATACACGACGTGCGCGACGCGTGCGCGTATGTGCCGCAGGACAATTTCCTGTTCTCGGATACGATAGAGAACAACATCGCGTTCTCACGCGACATTAAATCACGAGACGAGGTCGCGTCCGCCGCCGTCCTCTCCGACATCGACGGCGACATACGCGCGTTCTCCGAGGGCTACGACACCGTGCTCGGCGAGCGCGGCGTGACAGTCTCGGGCGGTCAGAAGCAGCGCATATCTATTGCACGCGCGCTGATGAAGGACGCGCCGATACTCATACTCGACGACTCCGTCTCCGCCGTCGACACCAAGACGGAAAAGACCATACTCGACAATCTCGTCAAAACGCGCGCGGGCAAGACTACGATACTCATCGCGCACCGCGTTTCCACCATCGAGCGCATGGACAAGATCATATACATCGAGGACGGACGCGTCACGGCGATAGGTCCGCACGCGGAGCTGTGCGAGACGTGTCCCGCGTACAGAAACATGGTCGAGCTGCAAAAACTCGAGGAGGAAGGGGGCGAGCGCCTTGCGTGAATATCTGCCTGTACTAATCGTCGGCGCCATAATCGGCGTATTCGCCGTCATTTTCACCGCCGCGTACATAACGCTGAAGCGGCGCGGTCAGGCCGTCACTTTCGACCGCAACATGCCGGACAGCGAGATAATGCGCCGTCTTATAAAATACGCGCGCCCGTATTGGAAAAGCTTCCTCGCCGTGCTCGTAATAATGATAGTATCTATCGCTTACGACATCGTGTCGCCCATCATCGTCGGCGACATAGAGGAACTGATTCAGGGCGGGTTCGAGCTGCAGACGCTGTTCGTCTACGTCGCCGTGTATGCGTCGATACTCATAGTTTCGATGGTATGCACGTATTTCCAGTCCATAATCCTGCAAAAGACGGGGCAGAAGATACTGTCCGCGCTGCGCATGGACCTGTTCACCCACATCGAGAGCCTGTCGCATGAGCAGCTCAATCAGATACCGGTCGGCAAGCTCGTCACGCGCGTCACGAACGACACGAACGCGATCTCGATGATGTTCACCAACATCCTCGTCAACATGATACGCAATGTGTTCGTCATCTCCGGCGTACTCGCCGCGATGCTGATGCTCAACTACATGCTGACGCTGATGATACTCTGCTTCATCCCGTTCCTCGTGTGGTTCACCATCATATTCCGCACGTTCACGCGACGCGTGTTCCGCACCGTCAAGGACCGCACGACAGACATCAACACGTACCTGTCCGAGAATCTCTCCGGCATGAAGATCACGCAGATATTCAACCGCGAGGACGCGAAGATGGCGGAGTTCGGTGAAAAGAGCCACGCGCTGATGCGGGCGAAGAGCCATCAGATACTCGTGTTCGGCATATTCCGCCCGATGGTGTATATGCTCTACATCTCGTCGGTGCTGTGTCTTCTTTACCTGTGCGGCCGCAGTTACATCAAGGATGTGACGTTTCTCGGTCAGTCCATCGACAGTAAGACGCTCGTGACGTTCTACATGTACATATCGAAGTTCTTCAACCCGATACAGACGCTCGCCGAGCAGTTCAATCAGCTCCAGTCCGCGTTCGCGTCGGCGGAGAAGATATTCTCCGTATTCGACATGGAGCCCGCGCTCGTCGACGAGCCCGACGCCATCGAGCTCGACGATATCAAGGGCGAGATAGAGTTCCGCGACGTATGGTTCTGCTATAATCCGGGCGAGTGGGTGCTGCGCGGCGTGTCGTTCCACGTAATGCCGAAGGAGACGGTCGCGTTCGTCGGCTCGACCGGCTCGGGCAAGACGACGATACTCTCGCTCATATGCCGCAACTACGACATACAAAAGGGGCAGATTTTGATCGACGGCATCGACATAAAGCATATCAAGATATCGTCGCTGCGCCGCAGATTCGGTCAGATGCTGCAAGATGTGTTTTTGTTCTCCGGCACGATACGCTCGAACATAGTGCTGCGTGAGGAGTCGTTCACCGACGAGCAGATAATGCAGGCGTGCCGCTACGTCAACGCGGATAAATTCATTGACCGCCTCGACGGCGGGCTCGACGAGGTCGTGCGCGAGCGCGGCAACAACTTCTCCGCCGGTCAGCGTCAGCTTCTCTCGTTCGCGCGCACGATCCTGCACCGTCCGTCCGTGATGATACTCGACGAGGCGACCGCCAACATCGACACGGAGACGGAAGTTTTGATACAGGATTCGCTTGAAAAGATGAAGAACATCGGCACGATGCTGATAGTCGCGCACAGACTGTCGACGATACAGCATGCAGACAACATAATCCTGCTCTCGCACGGCAAAATAGAGGAACAGGGCACGCATCAGGAGCTTCTGCACCGCCGCGGCAGATACTATCAGCTCTATATGCTCCAGTTCGACAAAGGCGGCGCGGTGTCGTAAGATAATACCGAAAAAGCCTCTTTCCCTAATCGGGAAAGAGGCTTTTTACATGCACTTTTATCAGTACGGCAGATATTCGTTTTCGAGTTTGTTTCTCATATCCTTGAAGTCCACTATCTCGACCGAAGCGCCGTTTATCATCGCGTGCGAGTAGCCGCCGAGGTACGGTATCGAGTACGTGTTGACCTCCATCGAACCGACGAGCGGCAACAGCTTCGTCATGAGCGAGAGTATATCCCCGTTGTTCATATCCGTCGACAGTTTCGGCAGTATCGCGTCTGCGATGCTGTTGAGGTCGGCAAGACTCGAGTTTTTGAATTTGTTGAACAGTGACATCAAAATCGTGCGCTGACGGTTCGCGCGAGCATAATCGGAGTCGATCTTGCGTATGCGGGAATAGAACAGGGCCTGTTCGCCGTTAAGCATTGAAGTTCCGACCGGAAGCAGTCCGTTCGAGTAATCCGATTCCTTCTGTGTGACGGTTATCTCAACGCCGCCGAGCATATCTATTATCTCGACAAAGTCGAAGAAGTCTCCCGCAAAGCAGCCGTCTATCGTTATACCGAAGTTCTGCTTGTAAGTCTCTTTCATCAGCTTGAACCCGCCGAATCTGTACGCGGCGTTAAGCTTGTTGTTTTTGTAACCGCCCGGGATCGAAACATACATATCGCGCAAAAACGATATCATCGAGACCTTCTTCGTCTTGGGGTTGACGCTTATGAGTATCATCGTGTCGGATCGCTGCCGTGCTTGTCCGGCCTCACGTCTGTCCTCGCCGACGATCATGATGTTAATAAGATTGCCATCGTTAATCGGATCGACTGTCTCTATTACTGGCTCTGTCTCGACAGGCTTCTGCGTGTCGGTGCCCGGAGCCGCTGTGCTGTCACTGCCTGACGTACCGCCGGGCTCATCAGTGTCGGGCGCATCCGTCACGTAATCGGTTTCATCGTTTCCGGGTTCGTCGGTTTCCATATAGTCTGAACCGGGCGGAACGTAATACGGGTCGGAATCTTCATCCGGCACTTTCTGTATTTTCGATATCTTGTCCCATATAAAGCCGAACGCAACGGCAACTACAGTCAGCATCAAAAGAAGTACAACTATGATTACTATCGTAAATACAGGTCTCTTTTTTTTATTTTTGCTTTTCATTTTTATTTCGTCGTTATTTTTATCATCCATTCGATCTATCCTCCGAAATCGGATAATCCGTATTTTTTCACCATTATATTATGAATTAAGATGAAAGTCAATATGTTTCATTGTAAACTTTTTGTAACGCAAAAATGTTGTCCACGGTACTTTACAACTGCGCGTTTTTGTGTGATAATATAGTCAATATTCAATTATTCGAAAAAATCGGAGACGATCCATGGAAGAACTCACCGAGCTTGAAAAAGACATTAATACAGACGGCAACTGCGGGAACAAAATTGCCGAACAGGATCATTCCAATGCGGCTGCCGGGGAAACAAACGATACAGGAATTTACGGTCTTACATACACGGAAAACAGCGGGAAAGACGAAATCGACGTGAATATACATGTCGAGCCGACGCCTCCGACGCCGCCCGCGCCGTCAGTCGCGAGGCTCGTTTACAGCGCGTATTCCGAGATGCGTCCGGCTCCCGGGACGCGGTATGCGCCGCTCGGACTTTTCGGCTATATCGGACTGCTCCTTCTGACCTCTATCCCCGCAGTCGGGCTCATATCGTCAATGGTGATCGCGCTGTGCGCGAAACGCGCGGCAGTTCAGCGCTTTGCGCTCGCTGTCGTTATATTGCGCACGCTGTTCTGGGTGATCGCCGCCGCTGCCGTCGCCGTCGCCGTATATGCGTTCGACGTTGATGTGTTCGGCTTAATCGGCAAGTATTTCGCTCTCATCAGGAACGCTGCGTGACAGCGCGGCGTTTGTAAATCTTCTCTCCCCCGTCACCTCGCGTATGACGTCTATATCGGGCGGCAGCGTGACCGTGTCACTTTCTTTCCCGACCTCGAGTTCCATCACGGCGATATTCTGCCAAAACGTATAGACGTCGAGCTCGAACGTCTGCCCCATATACGTGAGAAGATAACGCGTTTTATAAAGCGTCGCCGTGTCGGCGCATTTGCGCGTCAAAAGCGCGCCGTATTCCTCCGCCGTTATCTCGTCCTCGTATTCCTCGTGCGACATATCGCTGACGCGGCGCTTCTTCGTGTGCGTGTATACGACCCTGTCGTCATATTCGCGTCTGCGCACACGCTCGGTCACGCCGTCCTCGCCGTCGGACGTGATATATGTCTGCTCGATCTTTGACGACGGAAGCGAGTAGAGCAGCTTTTGCGACGGCATTTTAATTATGTACTTGTGTTCAGTTTCGATATTCATGAAAAACGCTCCGTTAATTTTTTGCGTCACTATTTTACCACGTCTTTTTGCGCCGTGCAACCGAAATAAAAATAAAATTTACAGAGGAATATAATGAAAAAAACGCTTCTTTGCGTCTTTGCCGCCGTTTGTTTGGCGGCGGCATTTGCATCGTGCGCGTCGAACACATATACGACCGTGTGGTTCGAGGACATGGCGCACGTTGAAAAGGCGATACCGTTCAAGATGAAGACACTTCCGAACGCAGGCGACGCCGTCGCCTACGGCGTCATGGACGGAAGTCTTTGCGATGTGCGCTACAACATCACCGACGAATACGACCGCCCGGCGTCGCTGTCGTTCCGCATGGCGGAGCCCGATTATGTCGAAAAGCTCAACAGCTCCGGCAAAGGCTCGTTCACCGGCATGGAGGATAAACCGTCGACGAGCGAAAGACTCGGCTCCGCGACCGTGATATATCACTGCGAAGGCTCAAAGGTCACGGCGCAGTGGGAGCTCGGCGGATACGCGTACGCGATAATACTTGAATTCACCGACGGCAGCGCGGCAGTCACCGACGACATACGCGATCATGTCCTGTCGGTAATATCAATGGGGGTGAAATGAAAATGGAGATGAAATATACTACGCTCGGAAAAACGGGGCTGCGCGTCTCCCGCATGGGATTCGGCGGCATACCGATACAGCGCGCCGGCATGGACAAAGCGTCCGCGCTGTTCGACGCGCTTGAGCGCGCGGGCATCAACTACATAGACACTGCGCGCGGCTACACGGTCAGCGAAAGCTATATCGGTCACGCGTTGCGCGGCCGCCGCGACAGATTTGTGCTCGCGACAAAGAGCTTTGCGCGCACAAAGGACGCAATGGCAGCCGAGATAGACTTATCGCTGTCTACGCTCGGCGTCGACTATATCGATCTATACCAAATTCACAATCCGTCGCCGGAGCAGCTTGATGTCGTCGTAGGAGAGGACGGCGCGCTCGAGGCGCTGCTTGCGGCAAAATCGGCGGGCAAGATAGGTCACATCGGACTTACAGCACATTCGCTCGCGGTGTTTGAGCGCGCGCTCGGCTATGACTGGGTCGAAACCATGATGTTCCCGTACAATATCGTCGAGACGCAGGGCGAGGCGCTCATCGAAGAATGTAAAAAGCGCGATATCGGTTTCATAGCGATGAAGCCGCTCGCGGGCGGCGCGATAACGGACGCGTCGACTGCTCTGAGATTCGTCTCGGTCAATGACGGCGTTTCCGTCGTCATTCCCGGTATGGCGGACGAGGCTGAGATCGAGCAGAACGCATGCGCCGTATGCGACGACTCGCTGCTGTCCGCGTCCGAGCTTGATATGATCGGGGCTGTGCGCGCCACGCTCGGTACGAATTTCTGCCGCAGATGCGGCTACTGTGCGCCGTGTACTGTCGGCATCAACATACCGAGCGTATTTCTGTTCGACGGATACCTCACGCGTTATTCGCTCCCCGAGTGGGCGCGCGAGCGCTATGCTACGCTGCCTGTCAAGGCGTCTGCCTGCATCGAATGCGGCGTGTGCGAGACGCGCTGTCCGTACGAGCTGCCGATACGCAAAATGATGCGCGAAGCGTCGGAAAGGCTCGACAAATAAGCTGAAAGTGGTGAACTGCCTGTGATTTTACATAATTTTTACTCTGCCGGTGGAGGCGAATGCGGGAAATGAAACTCGGACGTTTCGGTCATGCGTTTATTATAGTACTGATCGATCTTGTCATATTCGCCGTCTGCCTATTATCGTTTTCGTGGTTCCACCACGCGAAACGCATGCTCGCCGACAACGGCGGCGATATCGTCGTCGGACGGCGCGATACCGTGTCCGACACCGTCGGTGACAGCGGAAACGATGCAGATACAGATGTCGGCGTCACCTCCGACAGCGTCGATAAAACGGATACGGTGCCTGTGACGGATGCCGAAACCGAACCTGCCGTCGATACTGCGCCCTCCGCGCTGCCTCACACGCCTGTCGGGACAGAATCATCAGTGACAGAGACTGTCGAGACGGCGCCGGTTACAACCGAACCGGTTGAAACGGCGCCGATCACTACCGAACCGGTCGAAACGGAGCCGCCTGTGCCGCAGAACAAGTTCGAGTCCGTGTTCGCACCGGAGGGGACGATTGAAAAGACCGACACCTCATACCGCAGCCACGACATTTACATAAACATCGACAAGTTCACGGAAAAATATAAGGACTCCGGCGTCGTCTCGTACTTCGTCATCGACGTATACGTACGCTCGATCGACAACATCTACACAGTCAGCTCCGATTCGCGCTATTTCATGGAGGAGTTGTGTGAGGCAGGCAACGCTGTGGCGGCAATAAGCGGCGACTTCTGGTATCAGAACGCCCACATCGCCGTCCGCGGCGGCGAGCTTTTGAAACGGCTCGACAGTGCCGAGAACGACTTCTGCGTCATGTACGCGGACGGCAGCATGAAATGCTTCCCCGGCTCCGCTCTGCCCGATTTCGAGGTGACGGAGGACGTCTACCAAGTGTGGAACTTTGGTCCGTCTCTGCTCGACGACGACGGTCACGCGCTCGAATCGTTCGGCACCAAGCGCGACATCGCGGGTCGGAACCCGCGCTCTTCTATCGGCTACTACGAGCCCGGTCACTACTGCTTCGTCGTCTGCGACGGCAGAGTCCACGTCAACTATAACGGTGAGCGCGTCAAGTCTTACGGCTTCACGCTCCGCGACCTGTCAGCTCTCTACGAAAGACTCGGCTGCGTGTGCGCCTACAATCTCGACGGCGGCGATTCCGCTTACGCGTACTTCGACGGCGAGGTGATACGTCAGGATTACAGCCGCGCCCATAGCGACGACGAGGAGCCGCGCAAAATATACGACATAATCTGCATCGGCGAACGATGATGTTCGTCTGCATATGAAAAAATACAATATAAAGGAACATAAAATGAACGCCGACATCGACATAGAAAAACTCACAAAAGAGGCGGAATCGGAGCTCGCGCCGGTCTTCGCGCGGTTCGACGCGATAGCGCACGCGCGCACCGCGGACGTTATCGACGCGTTCCGCGCCAACAACATGACCGAGGCGTGTCTATACCCGTCGAGCGGCTACGGCTACTCGGACAAGGGCCGCGACACGCTCGAACGCGTTTACGCGGACGTATTCGGATGTGAGTCCGCCATCGTGCGCCACAGCATCGCCAACGGCACGCACGCTATCGCCATCGGGCTATACGGACTCCTTCGCCCCGGCGACACGATGCTGTCGGTGACGGGCGCGCCGTACGACACGCTGTCGCATGTGATACACAGCCACGGCGGCGAAGGGTCGCTCGCCGATTTCGGCATAAACTACGACGAGATCCCGTTAAACAACAGCAAAATAGATTTTTCGTCAGTCGCCGAAAAATTATCGGCAAACGCCAAAATCAAAGCCGTATACGCGCAGCGTTCGCGCGGCTACGGCGACAGACGCGCGCTCACCGTCGCGGAGCTTGACGAGCTTTGTGACCTTGTGCATTCGCTCTGCGGCGACAACGTCTATGTCGTCGTCGACAACTGCTACGGCGAGTTCACCGACTACACGGAGCCGAAGGCGGATCTTTTCATGGGCTCGCTCATCAAAAATCCGGGCGGAGGGCTTGCGCAGTCGGGCGGCTACATCGCGGGGACCGCGAGAGCCGTCGAGCTTGCGTCGTACAGGCTTACGACGCCGGGCATAGGCGGCGAGGTCGGCGCGTCGCTCGGTCAGAACCGCAATATGATACAGGGCTTTTTCATGGCGCCGCACACGGTCGCACAGGCGAAAAAGACGATGGCGTTCGCCGCATATGTGCTTGACGCGCTCGGCTGCGACGTTTCGCCGCGCTGGGACGAGGACCGCTCGGACATAATCGAGACCGTAAAGTTCGGAAATGCCTCTGACATGTGCGCGTTCTGCCGCGGCATACAGTCCGGCTCCCCCATCGACGCGCAGGTGACGCCCGAGCCGTGGGCGATGCCCGGTTACGAGGACGAGGTCATAATGGCGGCAGGCACGTTCGTGCAGGGCTCGTCTATCGAGCTGTCCGCCGACGGTCCCGTCCGCCCGCCCTACACAGTCTACATGCAGGGCTCGCTCACGTATGAGGCGGGCAGGTACGGGATATTGTCTGCCGTGAAGAGCGTTCTGCGCGGAGACGGCGGGGCTGTCTGAAAAAAATCATT
The DNA here is from genome assembly GCA_947586625.1 of uncultured Clostridia bacterium. Taxonomy (GTDB): domain Bacteria; phylum Bacillota; class Clostridia; order Oscillospirales; family CAG-272; genus DTU064. The sequence continues at coordinate 26,573 of CANPXS010000008.1, forward strand.
CAAGCCGTTCCCTGTTCCGCTTTTGATTGACAAAACCGGGGCAAAGGTTTATAATTACTGTGATTTCAATGCTTTCGGAGATTTTATAAAATGAGAAAAATCGCTCTTATACTTGCGTCGCTGACGATTGCGCTGACGATCTCGTCATGCGCGCCGAGAGATACCACTATTCCCGACGGGATGCAGCGCCTGACGAACGAAGTCATCAACTACAACCTCTACGTGCCCGACGACTGGACGGAATCGGATTCGAACGGCATGATAGGCGCGTTCTGCTCGAACGAGGACCCGACGAACGTCTCCGTTATGGCGTGGAACGTCGACTCGACAATGACGCTCGACGCGTGGTGGGAGCAGTACAAAAGCGACATCGAGCTCGTATTCGACGAGGTGACGCTTACCGCGACGGAGCCCGTCACGCTCAAAACGACGTCGGGCGGCACCGTCGCGGCGAACAAGTACACGTATACGGCGAAGCTCGGCGAGTACGTGTATCAGTACGTGCAGTGCGCGTGCCTGCATTGGAGCATGGTGTATGTCATCACGATAACGACGCAGCCCGACCTCTATGAATCGCACGCCGGGGATATCGAGGACATCATCGGCTACTTCGAGTTTCACTGATGGCGGACGGTATAATTTATCTCGACTGCGCCGCGACGACGAAGCCGTGCCGCGAAGCTGTCGCGGCAATGACGGATGCGCTCGAGCTTACGTGGGGCAATCCGTCGTCGACGCATAAGGCGGGACTTGACGCGAAGCGCATCGTCGACAACGCGCGCGATACGATATTTTCTTCGCTCGGCGTACCGCCGAACCGCCGCCGCGCCGACGGCGACGCGCTCATATTCTGCGGCAGCGGCACCGAGGCGAACGATCTTGCGATACTCGGCGTATGCAGGTCGAAAAAGCGGCGCGGGCGCGTTATTATATCGGCGGGCGAACATGCGTCCGTATCAAACGCCGCGCACGCTCTCGAGGACGAGGGCTTTGAAGTTATAGAGATACCGACGCGCGGCGGCGCGCTCGACATGGACGCGCTGCGCGCGTCTGTGACGCCTGACACCGTGCTCGTCAGCATAATGATGGTCAACAGCGAGACGGGCGCGCACTACGACGTCGCGGACGCGTTCCGCATCGTGCGCAATATCGCGCCGTCCGCGGTGTGCCACGTCGACGCTGTGCAGGGATACATGAAAATACCGTTCACCGTCGACAGCATCGGCGCCGACCTCTGCACCGTCAGCGCGCACAAGATACACGGACCGAAGGGCATCGGCGCGCTTTATGTGAGCCGGTCAGTCATAAAGTCGCGTTCGCTGTCCCCCGTCATATTCGGCGGCGGGCAGGAGGGCGGTTACCGCTCGGGCACGCTGAACGTCCCCGCCATCGCCGGCTTCGGCGCAGCTGTCACGTCTGCGTCCGCGACGAGGGACGACGACATCAAACGCATGCGCTCTATGCGCACGGAGCTTTCGCAAAGGCTCACAGCTCTCGGCGCGCGTCCGAATCTGCCGCCTGCGTCCGCGCCTCACATACTGTCGGTCACAATGCCCGACATCAAAAGCGAGACGATGCTCAACTTTCTCTCGTCAAAGGGAATATGCGTTTCGAGCGGATCCGCGTGCTCGTCACATTCGAAAAACGTCAGCCGCGCGCTTCTCGCGTTCGGACTGCCTGCGCGCGAAGCCGACACGACCGTTCGCGTCAGCATATCGCGCATGACGACGCATGACGAGATCGACACGCTCGTCGATGGTGTCGGCGAGGCGCTCGCGCGTCTTGCGAGAATGAAGTAGGAAAACAGTATAGCCGCCCCGACTGTAAAAGCGTCGCCGGGGCGGTTTTTAGCTGTACGTTGCGGGTTTGTTGATCCGCGTTGCTTGACGAATTTCTATGACCTTGCTATGATTTCAAGTGTGAAAGCGAGCAATACGGCTTGACACAAAAATGCAGACGCAAAGGAGACTTTCAATGTTTGGCGAGAATTTGAAAACGCTCAGAAAGCAGAAAGGGTTTTCACAGGAGGAACTGGCGTCAAGACTTCATGTAGTGCGACAGACCGTTTCAAAATGGGAAAAGAATTTATCGGTGCCAGACGCGGACATGCTCGTTCGGTTAGCCGATATTCTGGATGTGACCGTGACCGAGCTGCTCGGGGCGAAGATCGACGGTACGGGTGACGCAAACAACATTGCGGAGCAGCTTTCAAGGATCAACGAGCAGCTTGCGATCAAAAACCGCCGCGCCCGCCGCATCTGGAAAGTGATAGTCATTGTGCTCTCTCTGTTGTTCATTTTTCAGATCTTGGTTTTGCTGCTTCTTCGAGCCGATGTCACCACATCGGATACGCGGAATGTGACCGTGACCGACATTGAAAAGTATGTTTACGAAACGCGGCAATCAGGTACAAAGCAAACCGACGACTTCCAAATGCAGCTTGCCGTTCACTCTTATAATTACGATCGCTTCTCAAATCGCCCTCTCGGTTGGGATTTTCCCTCGTGATGCTCTCAATTTTTTGTAACACTTCATTGACAAACCTATAAAAAATCCGCCGTTTTTTTATGAAATCGCTTGATGAACGATGATGTTTGTGGTATCATCATAAATAGCAAATTTTGAAAAAGGAGATATAAGCATGGTCGATTATTTTGAACTGCTCGACAGACTAACGTCGCTGTCGTCCCTCGTCGGACACGAAAAGACCGATGCTGACGCGCTGTGCGAGCTGGCGAAACCTTACTTCGACGATATTACCGTCGACGCGTTCGGCAACCATATCTTCCATCGCGCGGCGAAGTCCGAGGGCGCACCGAAGCTGCTCATCGACGCGCACTACGACGCGGTCGGAATGATAGTGTACGACATCACCGACGAAGGCACGCTTCGCATAAACACGCTCGGCGGCGTCGACAGGCGCATCCTGCCCGCATCCGAGGTCACGGTACACGCGAAAGAGGATATATACGGCGTCGTTATGTCTACGCCGCCGCACCTGATGTCGCGCGACGAACGCGATAAGGTGAAGCATGTCACGGATATGACGGTCGATATCGGAAGAACGAAAGAGGAAGCGGAGGCGCTCGGCATACGCATAGGCACGCTCGTATCGTACCGCCGCCATTTCACGCGCCTTTTAGGCACGCGCGCCGCGGGCGTCGCGTTCGACGACAAGTCGTGCCTTGCCGCCGCCATATGCGCCGTCGATATGATAGGAGAGGACGCGGTATTTGACATCTACGTCGTCGCGTCGGCGGAGGAAGAAAACGGACGCGCGGGAGCCGCGCGCGCCGCATTTGCGATAAAGCCCGACATCGCGCTCGTGCTCGACGTCGGATTCGCCTCGGCTCCCGGCACGCCGGAGGACAACGGCACGTCGAACATGACGTCCGGCGTCATCGTCTCGTACTCGCCGGTGACGAGCATAAAGCTGACGCGCAAGGTCATGCATATCGCGGACGACAACGAGATAAAATACACGGTCTCGGCGGAGCCGAGAGGGACCGGCACGAACGGCGACGAGGTCACTCTCGTCGAGTCGGGCATACCGACCGTCGTGCTCGGCATACCGCTGCGCTCGATGCATACGTACGCGGAGGTGATCGACAGCACGGACGCGGACGAGCTGATAAAGCTCGTCGCCGCCGTCGCGAAAGATCATGAACTGGAGGTGTGGTGCCGTGAGTAAGCTTTTGTACGGAGAAGAACTGCTGCGCGAGCTGTGCCTCGCTTTCGGTCCGACGGGCTGCGAGGACAACGTCGCTGAGCTGATAAAGTCGCAGATCAAGGACTTTTGCGACGAATATAAAATCGACAAAATGGGAAATCTGACCGCCGTCGTCCGCGGCAAATGCCACGGCACGGAGAGGGAAAAGAGACTCCTTTTCTCCGCCCATATGGACGAGGTCGGATTTATCGTCACCGATGTGAACGGCGACGGCACGCTCAAATTCGCATGCCTCGGCGGCATCGTCGGCTACGCGCTGCCGTCGCGGCGCGTCACCGTCGGCGACGAAAACAATAAAATAACGGGCGTCATCGGCACAAAGCCGATACATCTCATAGGCGGCGACAGGGAAAAGATGCCCGACCCCGACGGTCTTTACATCGACATCGGCGCGAAGGACAAGGACGAGGCGTCGTCATACGTGAAGCGCGGCTCGTTCGGCACGTTCGATTCGGAGTACATACGCTTCGGCGAGGACGATAAATACGTCAAATGCAAGGCGCTCGACGACAGATTCGGCTGCGCCGCGCTCGTCGAGACGTGCCGCGCCGTTTACGGCGGCGAGCGTCCCGACCACGACGTCATATTCGCGTTCACGGTGCGCGAGGAAGTCGGCAAATCGGGAGCCGAGGTCACGGCATACGACCGCGACCCGCACATGGCGATAGTGGTGGAGGCGACGGCAGTCGCCGACAATACGGGTTCGCCGCGCGAAAAGCGCGTCGCCGAGCTCGGATGCGGCCCCGCCGTCTCGTTCATGGACCGCTCGACGATATACAGCCGCGATATGGTCGAGCTTGTGACGGACACGGCTAAGCGCCACGGCATAAAGTGCCAGATCAAGCGCTACGTATCGGGCGGCAACGACGCGGGACACATCCATCAGGTGCGCGCCGGCGTGCCGACGGCGGCGATATCGGCGCCCGCACGCTATATACACACCGCGTCCGACGTAATATGCTACGAAGATTACACGTCGACCGTCGCGCTTCTCGGCGCGCTCGCGGTCGAGGCAAAGCTCTGATTGGAGGATAAAATATATGTACGAACTGCTCAAAGAGATAATGAAGCCGCTCAGCGTCTCGGGACGCGAGGAGAGCGTGCGCAAGGTGATAGAAAAGGCTGTCGAGCCGTATGTCGACGAGGTCTACACGGACGCGCTCGGCAACCTCATCGCGCATAAGCGCGGAGGCGAGGGCTCGCAGAAGCTGATGCTCGCCGCGCACATGGACGAGATCGGATTTTTCGTCACCGACATCGACGACAAGGGCATGATACACTTCTCGAACGCGGGCGGCATACGCTTCGACACGACCGCGTACAGCGAGGTCGTGTTCGAAAACGGCACGCGCGGCATACTCGTCGGCAACGACGACGCATCGTCGTTCTCGCTCGATACGTGCTACGTCGACATCGGCGCAAAGACGCGCGCGGAGGCGGCGAAAAAGGTAAAGACGGGCGACACGTTCGCGGTCGCGTCCAACATACGCCGTCTGCCCGGCGGCAGACTCGTCGGCAGACCGTTCGACGACAGAATAGGCTGCGCGATACTCGTCGAGGCTGCGAAGCGCGCCGACGTTTCGCCCTACGACGTCTACTACGTATTCACTGTGCAGGAGGAGGTCGGCTGCCGCGGTTCGCGCACGGCGGCGTACGCGATAATGCCCGACATAGCGATAGCGGTCGATATAACAAAGACGGGCGACACTCCCGGCGCGCCCAAGATGGCGGTCAAGCTCGGCGGCGGCGCGGGCATCAAGATAAAGGACAACTCCGTTATCTGCGACCCGGCGCTCGTCGACAAAATGATAGAGGTAGCGAAAGCGCGCGGCGCGAAATATCAGCTTGAGATACTCACGATGGGAGGCACCGACACATCGTCGATGCAGGCGGCGGGAGCCGGATGCAGCGCGGGCTGCATATCTATCCCGACGCGGTACGCGCACACCCCGCTCGAGATGATAGACTGGGGCGACGTGAACGCGTGCCTCGAGCTGACGATAGGCATGATAGAAGGCTGACAATGGCGGGGAGAATGCTTTTGAAAAGGCGTTCTCCCCGAGTCTTTTTCAAAGACATCAAGTTTTTTACTTTCGGGAGAAGGCATGTTTTCAATATCCGAAAAAATGGTACGGAATATCTTATTCGACTTCAGCATAGGCGGCGACGTCTCACGCGTCTCCGAGCTTCAACGGTACGACTACGAAAACGACAGCGCAAACCATGTACGACTCATCGTGAAAGCGGAGCTTGCGAACTCGCCGCACGCGTTCGTCCTTCGCTTCGTCTGCGAGGACGGCGTGACGCGAGAGCTGATAGAGGACCAGTGCCGATTCGCGGACACGATGCGGCAAAACGGCGTCGCGACGCCGAAAAGGTACAGAGCCGGCGGCTCCTTCACGGAGCAGTACGCGGCGGACAGCTATGACGTGACGGTCACGGTCGAGGACTTCGCCGAAAACGAGATTAAGCTCGTCGACGAGGATATAGCGGAAAAGACGGGGCGGCTACTGGCAGAGATGCACAATATTTCGGAGGCGCTCGATCTGCACGTGAAAAACCGTGTGCTCTTTGACCCGCTCGACAAAAACGATTTATTCGACGTCGCGGAGTTTATGCGTTACGGCGCGTCGCTCGACGGCGGCGAAAAGGCGATATTTGATAAGATCGTAAGCATGTACGAATATCACATGTGCATACTGTCGCCGTTAGGAGCGCGGCGTCGGTACGCGGTGCAGGGAGATCTCAGCGACTGCAACATGTATACGACGGCAGACGGCAGCGTCGGCGTGTTCGACTACAACAACTGCGGCGACAACGAGCTTTTCTGCGACGCTATAATGGAGGGCGTGTTCGTCTCACGGCTAATGGACTACCCGGAGGGCGCCGGCGCAGACTATGACGAAAGGCTTCTTTCGTCGTTTCTGCGCGGATACAGAACGGCGCGTGACTTTACGGACGAGGAGCGGGCGCTCTACCCGCATCTATACGCCGTGATAAACGCATTTTGGTGGCCCGACAACGTCGACGCGCTCGCCGATGCTGTAAAAAACGGCGACAGGTCTGGGACGCGCGAGGAACTCGAACGCGTCCTTGCGCGCATTTCCGACATGCGAGCGGTGTGAGCTGCATCAGTAAAAACTTTACATCAAAACGCGCCGCCGCGCCTTGATTTCGCGCCTCGGACTTGATATAATATACGAAACGTACAAAACGACCGAGAAGGAGACCTCTATTGAAAAGGGTACTTCAATATCTGAGACATTACGCGGTCGAGAGCGTGCTCGGGCCGCTCTTTAAGCTGCTCGAGGCGACGTTCGAGCTGTTCATACCGCTTGTCGTCGCGAGCATAGTAGACGTCGGCATCGAAAACGGCGACAGACCGTATATTGCGAAAATGGTGGGACTGATGGTGCTGCTCGGCATCGTCGGGCTTATATGCTCCGTCTCCGCGCAGTATTTCGCGGCGAAGGCGTCGGTCGGCAGTGTGTCGATGCTCCGCCGCGCACTGTTCGAGCACATACAGACGCTCGACTACACGACGCTCGACGAGCTCGGCACCTCGACCATGGTGACGCGGCTGACGAGCGATATAAATCAGGTCGAAACGGGCATAAACCTGACGCTTCGGCTGCTTTTGCGCTCGCCGTTCGTCGTCGTCGGCGCGGCGGTGATGGCGTTCACCATCGACGCGAAAGCGGCGACCGTGTTCGTCATCGCGATACCGATACTCGCCGCCGTCGTATTCGGCGTGATGCTCGTGACGCTGCCGCTCTACAAAAAGGTGCAGGGCGCGCTCGACAGAGTGCTGTCGGCGGCTCGCGAGAATCTGACAGGCGTGCGCGTGCTTCGCGCGTTCGGACGCGAGGACGACGAGGTAGAGAGGTTCGAGACGCGCGCGGACGCGCTCGTCAAAATGCAGAAGTTCGTCGGCAGGATATCGGCGCTTCTCAACCCTATGACGTTCGTCATCATCAACTGCGCCGCCGTCGCGCTCGTTTATATAGGCGCGCTGCGCGTCGACGAGGGCATAATCGAGACGGGCGAGGTCATAGCGCTCTACAACTACATGTCGCAGATACTCGTCGAGCTCATCAAGCTCGCGAATCTCATAATCAACATAACAAAGTCGGTCGCGTCCGCGGGACGCGTCGAGGCGGTCATAGATATGGAGCCCGAACGCACGGGAACGAATGCGGACTTCGATACATCGTCCGAATACGCGGTCGAGTTCGACCACGTTTCTCTCCGCTACAAAAACGGCGGCGCTGACGCTGTTGAGGACATCACGTTCAAAGCGCGTCCCGGCGACGTCGTCGGAATAATAGGCGGCACGGGCTCGGGAAAAACGTCGCTCGTCAACCTCATTCCCGCATTTTACTCCGCGACGTCGGGGCACGTGCGCGTGTTCGGCGTGGACGTTGACGGTGCCGACAGGGACGCGCTGCGGCGTCGCGTCGCCGTCGTCGCGCAGGGCGCGCCCATATTCTCGGGCACGATACGCGACAACGTAAAATGGGGCAGCATCGACGCCGACGACGGGGACGTCATGGCGGCGATAACGACGGCGCAGTGCGCGGACGTCGTGGCGGCGAAGGAGCACGGCCTCGACGAAAATATCGAGCGCGGCGGCGTCAACCTTTCGGGCGGACAGCGCCAGCGGCTCTCTATTGCAAGAGCGCTTGCGAAGCGCGCGGATATACTGATCCTCGACGACAGCTCGTCGGCGCTCGACTTCACGACCGACGCGGCGCTCAGACGCGCACTCGGCGCGCTCGAGCCGAAGCCGACGATGTTCATCGTCTCGCAGCGAACGAGCTCCATCGAGCACGCGGACCTCATAATCGTGCTCGACGGCGGACGGTGCGTGGGACAGGGCAAGCACGACGAGCTTCTTTTGGCCTGCCCCGTCTACCGTGAAATATACGAGCTTCAGGGAGGAGGCGGCATATGAAAACGAAAGGCTCGGGCGCCGCATGGCGGTATGTGATGGCAACTCTGCGCCCGTATGCGCCGCTTGTCGCGCTGTCGATACTGCTCTCGGCAGGCTCTGTAGTACTGACTCTCTATATCCCGATACGCATAGGCAACATAATCGACCTCATCATAGGAAGAGGAAACGTCGACTTCGACGGGATCTTGCCGATACTGTGGCAGATAGCGGCGATGGCGGCGGCGACCGGCGTCATGCAGTGGGTGTCGGGCGTCATAAACAACCGCGTCGCGTACACGGTCGTGCGCGACGTCAGGTGCGCGGCGTTCAGACGCATACAGACGCTGCCGCTCTCATATATCGACTCTCACCCGTCGGGCGAGATAGTTTCGCGCATAATAGCCGACGCCGACAAATTCTCGGACGGACTGCTCCTCGGCTTCACACAGCTTTTCACAGGGGTCCTGACCATACTCGGCACGCTTTTTATCATGATGCGCATCGACTTCCGGATAGCGCTCGCCGTCGTGGTGCTCACGCCGCTGTCGATATTCGTCGCTAAATTCATCGCGCAGCACACGTATTCGATGTTCAAGCTTCAATCAGAATCGCGCGGGGACATGACGTCCTACATCGACGAAATGATAACGGGCGCAAAGACTGTCAAGGCATACGGACGCGCCGCGTCCTGCATGGATGAATTCGACGTATATAACGAAAAGCTTGCGAAGTATTCGCTGCGTGCGATATTCTTCTCATCGTTGACAAATCCCGCGACGCGCTTCGTCAACTCCGTCGTCTACGCCGTCGTGACGCTGACGGGCGCGCTCACGGCGATAGGAGGCGGCATATCGGTCGGAATGCTCACGAGCTTCCTCTCGTACGCGAACCAGTACGCGAAGCCGTTCAACGAGATATCGGGCGTCGTGACCGAATTTCAGGGCGCGCTCGCGTCCGCGGCGCGGCTTTACGAGATAGTAAACGAATCGCCGGAGCCGCCGGACGGCGAGGTGACCCTCGCGGACGTCGACGGAAACGTCGCGTTCGACTCGGTGTCGTTCTCGTACACGCCTTCGCGTCCGCTCATCAAAAACGTCGATATCGACGTTAAAGCGGGCGAACACATAGCGATAGTCGGTCCGACGGGCTGCGGCAAGACGACGCTCATCAACCTTCTCATGCGCTTTTACGACGTGACCGGCGGCAAGATAACCGTCGACGGCAGCGATATCAGAGACGTTACGCGTCGCAGTCTGCGCTCGAGCTACGGCATGGTGCTCCAGGACACATGGCTGCGCGCGGGGACCGTCCGTGAGAATATAAAGCTCGGACGCCCCGACGCGACTGACGAAGAAATGATAGCGGCGGCGAAAGCCGTGCACGCCGACGGTTTCATTCGCCAGCTCCCGCACGGATATGACACCGTGCTCGGCGAGAGCGGGGAAGGACTGTCGCAGGGACAGCGCCAGCTTCTCTCGATATCGCGCGTCATGCTGTCTCTGCCGCCGATACTCATACTCGACGAGGCGACCTCGTCGATAGACACGCGCACCGAGCGTCGCATCAGCCGCGCGTTCGAGAAGATGATGACGGGCAGGACGACGTTCATCGTCGCTCACAGACTGTCGACGATACGCGGCTCCGACAAAATACTCGTCATGCGCGACGGCGACATAATCGAGCAGGGCAAGCACGACGAGCTGCTCGCCGCAAACGGCTTCTATGCGGCGCTCTGGAACAGCCAGTTCGCCGCCGTCGAAAAATGATAAGACAAGGGGGATATATAATGAAACGCTCAGAGATAAACCGCATAATGCGGGAAAACCTCGAATTTATCGAAAAGATGGGATTCCGTCTGCCGCCGTTCGCGTTTTACGCGCCGGAGACGTGGCAGACACTCGGTCACGAGTA
>CANPXS010000009.1 GCA_947586625.1 uncultured Clostridia bacterium
CGCCTTCCATGCCGCGCCGTCGATACCCGTCATGCCGTGGAGCGTGACTTTGATCTCGCCGCCGTTTATCTCAAGCGGTACGACATTGTACGCGGCTTCCTGAGGCGCGCGCTCTGTCGGCACCGAATAGCGGTTCTCCGCATCCGGCACCTCTTCGAGCATCGTGTAGAACTGCTGCCAATAGAAGTAGCCCCAGTTTGCGTTATTCGTTATCTGCCTTTTGTACGTGCTCTGACGCTTGAAGTCGAACGTCGCCATGTGAGCGGCGAAGTAGCCGAGCGTATCGTCGAGGTCGGCGTCCGCGAATTCCTCGATCATATCGTAAATGAATCCGTTAGAGCTGCCGTTCTGGAGCAGCTTCGCAACATAGTCGGCGCCGTAGCCCGGCAAGTTGTCGGGGTTCTCGGTCAGATACTGGAGTATCGGCCACGCTTCGTAGTAGGAGCGTCCGTTCGTCGCCGTGAGAGGAGCGGAGCGGAGGATAAGATGCGAGAAATCGGTGCGGTCCTCTCCGGACTGGTCGTACTCGCTGTCATAATACTGCTCGCGGTACCAGTTGCCTATGGCCTCATACCACGGACCGAGGCTCTGGCTGCCCGCCCAGCTGTTGAATCCCTGCGCGAAATGCGTCGCATGACCGAACTCGTGCGGGAGCGCCGCCGAATACTTCTGCATAGCGTCGCGCGAGCACATCATGTACGCGTACCCCTCGCCGTCGATGCCGCCGTATGCCGCCCATTCGTCGGGACCGCTGCCCGTTTCGGGAAGTCCCGTGCCCCAAACGACGAGGTTGACCTTGTAGTGCGTCGTCTGGTCGCCCTCAGCCCATGTGCAGAGTGACGGCGGCTGCATGTGCAGTTCGTCTATATACAGCGACCAGCACGCCTCGAACAGCTCGAGGTTATACTGAATGAAGTCCTCGGTGACGAAGCTGTTGTTTTTGTCGCCCCAGATGAGCTGGAAATGCTCGCTCTCCGCCGTGTTGGCGTTCTCGGACGACAGCTTGTGCCCGTTGTGTATGCAGGCACGTGTGTGATACACGATATCTCCGTCCCCGTCGTTTGCGGCGAATGCCGCAGCCGGGAACACCGACAGCATCATGACCGCCGCCAGTACGAAGAAGAACGTGCGCTTAAAGATGTTTTTCATGTTCACGCTCCTATTTAGATGAGATTTGGTAATATTATAAAAACGTACCGATATTTTATAATAACACCGATACGCCGTTTTGTCAATATGTCATAATAAAAACAATAAAATAAACGAATTTGTGCGGTATGACGATAATTTAATAATATTTCATGACGTCAAACGGGACGCCCGAAAGCCGAGCGTCCCGTTTTATCAAATCACTGTCAGTCGAATCTGCTTTTGGCGATGGCGATGATTATAGGTATCTCGTCCTCTTCCAGCCCGTCGCGCGCGTCGATGATCTCATAGCCCGCTTTTGTGAGCTTTTCCATCGCTTCGTCCGTATAGTCGAACGCGAATATAGTGTCGCCTTCATCGTACGGCTGATCGAACGATGCCGCTGCTTCCGACATCTTGTCGTCGTCTATTATCGCGACGACGCCTCCCGTCGCGCCGTACATGCCGAGCCAATACATGGCGTCCTCTCTCTTGTCAACAGCCGCCTCGTTAGACATATCGCCGCCCGGCGCTCCTTCCGCCGGAAGCTCTTCATCGTTAGGCGCGGACAAAATATCGTCCTGTACGCCGTCCTGTTTTCCCGCGCTGTCGCCGACGACGGCCTCCGCATCATTATTTCCTCCCGCCGACATGTCCTTGTTCGACGCCGTGCCGACTCTCACCGCCACGACGACTCCCACGACGACTACGAACGCGGCAGCCGCAGCGCCTATGCCGTATATCATCTTGCGTTTTTTCGCCTTTTCCGCGCGTATCTGCGAAAGCGCATGCTTGCGCAGTCCGTCCGGCGGCGTCACCATCGATTTTTTGACGAGTGCCGAAAACTGCGCGTCAAGACGCGCATCCTCGGCGGTCATTTCGTCTGTCGAATGTGTTCTCGTTTCCATATCGTTCATAATCTGCACCGTTATCCTTCATTATTTCCGTTCACTCTTTTAGACGTCGCGGACTGCCGTTTTGTTCCCGAATGTGCCATACCGCCGCGAAGATTTTCCGCCAACATCTCCCTTGCGCGCGAAAGACGGCTCTTTACCGTCCCGACCGGCGCTTTTACGGTGTTCGCGATCTCCTCATAATCCATATCGTACATGTAGCGAAGCTGCAGCACCTCGCGGAACTGCACGGGTATCTCGTTTATCGCGGCTCTTATTATGTGCGCGGCGTCGTTTCTCATAGCCGCTGCCTCGGCGTTGTCGCCCGCCGAAATTCCCGCCGCCTCGTCGAGCGGCACGGTCGACGCGCGTCCGCGCTGACGCAGAACGTCGAGCGACGCGTTTTTCGTTATGCCGTATATCCATGTTTTGATCGAACATTCGCCGCGGTACTTCTTCGCCGAGCTCCATATGCGCAAAAGCGCCTCCTGCGACGCGTCGCAGGCGTCCGCGTCGTTATCGAGTATCGAATACGCGACGTTGTACACCATAGACTCGTACCGCTTTGCAAGCTCGGAGAACGCGCGGTCGTCGCCGCGCGCGGCAAGACGGTAAAGCTCCGTATCTGTCATTTTGTGTCTCCTTTTTTATTTCTTCCGTTATTACGTATCATAATTTCACCGAGGCTCGTACTCCTTCGGCTCGAGCCCGCGCCTGACGTAGAACAGTCTGCGTCCCTGCCATGCCTCCTCGCACAGTCCGTCGAAGTCGACGAGCGCCTCCTGCGCCTCCACCTTCTCTATCTCGGGACGCGTTTTCGGATGCTGCGGCGTGAACACGGTGCAGCAGTCCTCGTACGGCAATATCGACGTCTCAAACGCTCCTATCCTGCGCGACAGAACGACTATTTCTTCCTTGTCCATGCCTATGCACGGACGGAACACGGGCAGCGACGTTTTGCAGTCGGTGGCGGCGAGCGCGTGCATCGTCTGGCTCGCGACCTGACCGAGGCTCTCGCCCGTGACGAGCGCCTGCGCTCCCGTGTGACGCGCCGTCCTGTCGGCGAGCGCCATCATGAACCGGCGCAGCAGTATCGTGAAGTAGTCGTTGTCGCAGCTGTCGCGGAGCGCCTCCTGTATGTGCGTGACCGATATGACGTGCACTCGCATTTCATAGCCCCAGTCGGTTAGGATCGACGCGAGCGACAGCACCTTTTCCCTCGCCTGCTCGCTCGTATACGGCATGCTCTCGAAGTGTACGGCGTCGACGGTGACGCCGCGCTTCATCATCATGTAACCCGCGACGGGGCTGTCGATGCCGCCCGACAGCAAAAGCAGCGCGCGTCCGTTCGTGCCGGACGGAAGTCCGCCCGCGCCGCGCTCCTGTCCTGCGTGTATATACGCGCATCTTTCGCGCACCTCGACCATTACGGTGACGTCCGGGTCATGCAGGTCGACGGTCAGCTCCGGCATGACGTCGAGTATCGCCTCGCCCACCGACGCCGCTATCTCGGGCGATTTATGCGGGAACCGCTTGTCCGACCGCTTTGCCTCGACCTTGAATGTGCGGCATCCCGATATCTGCCCGGGCACATATTCCGCGGCGGCTTCGCGTATTCTATCAATGTCCTTCTCCGCCGACGCCGCGATGCATATGCCGGAAAACCCGAAAACATGCGACGCCTCGCCGTACATCTCCTCTATCCGCGCCTCGGACCCCTCGTCCTGCGGCTCTATATATACCGTGCTCTGCGCCGACCATATCTCATATCTGCCGACTCCCTCGGCGCGGCGGCGCAGCTCGCGCATCATCGCTGACTCGAACTGCGGACGGTTCGCTCCCTTGAGCGCGACCTCGCCGTATTTGCACAGTATGACGCGTCCCGTATGCTCCATATAATGATTTTTCCCTCTTTCTCTGCGCGCAAAAGCCGCTTTATGCATTATTTTTCCGAAAAAATTTTCAAAAATCTATTCCATTAGCGCGCCGAATATATTATAATAAATAGTGTATACCCTGATAAATCAGATAAACTCCGCAGCCGCCGCATATATTATATATCACACGGCAAAAGTTTTCAAGATGAAAAATAAATAAAGGTGAGAAAGAAGTAAAGGAGATAACATGGAAAAGTACGATATCGAGATCGCCGGCATCGCCATGACGGTCAAAACGGACGAGAACGAAGACTTCGTGAACTTCGTCGTGGGAGAGCTCGACAAGAGAATAAACGAAATGACAAGGCATAATCTGCGCTGCTCCAAGACCGAAGCCGCGCTTCTGTGCGCGCTCGAGTACAACTGCGACCGCGCGCGTCTCGAAAAGAAGGTCAAGAACCTCGAGGCTCAGGTCGCGCTCTACACCGCGAACGTCAACAGGCTCAAGACCGAAAACGCGGAGCTCAAGGAAAAGCTCGGCATAGGCTGATAATTTGAACGAAAACCAAAAGCCCGAGCTGCTCGCCCCGGCGGGCTCGCCCGACGCGCTCGACGCGGCTATATCGGCGGGCGCCGACGCCGTTTATTTCGGCGCCGACGAGTACAGCGCAAGAGCGGGCGCTCGCAACTTTTCATGCGGCGAGCTCGAACGCGCCGTCGCGCGTCTGCACGCACACGGTGTGCGCGCGCATGTGACGCTCAACGTGCAGCTTTACGACCGCGAGCTTGCGCATGCGCTCGAGCTTGCACGTCGCATATACGAATCCGGCGCGGACGCCGCGATAGTATCCGATATCGGACTTGCGCGCCTTATGCGCGAGTATTTCCCGTCGCTCGAGCTGCATGCGTCCACCCAGGCGAGCGGACACAGCGTCCGCGACGCCGAATATTTCGCCTCGCTCGGCTTTTCGCGCATGGTATGCGCGCGCGAGCTGTCGGAGGACGATATAAAAACCCTCGCCGCGCGATCCCCGATCGGTGTCGAGATGTTCATACACGGCGCGATATGCGTGTCCGTGTCGGGGCAGTGCCTATATAGCTCCGTCGTCGGCGGACGTTCCGGCAACAGGGGCGAATGTGCGCAGCCGTGCCGTCTGCCGTATATGTGCGCGAACAGGTACCCGCTGTCACCGAAAGACATGTGCCTTGCGGGTTTGGTAACCCGTGTACTGTCGCTCGGCGTCGACTCGCTCAAGATCGAGGGGCGCATGAAAAGTCCCGACTACGTCTACGGCGTGACGAGCCTGTACCGCCGTCTCATCGACGAGGGACGCGACGCGTCCGCGGACGAGATATCGTCGCTGTCAAAGCTGTTCTCGCGCTCGGGCTTCACCGACGCGTACTTCAAAGGGAGCGTGCGGACGAGCCCCGACTCGATGATAGGCGTGCGCACCGACGAGGACAAGGAAAAGACGAGATCGTCGTCGGTCGAAATACCGCCGCTCGCTAAAGTCCCTCTCGACTCGCTGACGGCACGCTTCCGCGATGATTCGCCGTCCGCGCTCACATTGTCCGCTTGCGGACGCAGCGTCACCGTATCGATGAGCGCGGCGGAGACGACCGTGTCGCCGCTGCCGTCCGACCGCGTGCGCGAGCAGCTTTGCCGCCTCGGCGCTACCGACTACGAGATCACACCGAATACAAACGTCGACATCTCCGTTCCCGACGGCGGCGTCAGGATGCGCGTGTCGGAACTCAACGAGCTTCGCCGACGCGCCGTCGACGCGCTGACAGGCGTTCGCGTATGCGAACGCTATGCCGACGTACCGGTGCGGGACACGATCCCGCATACGGACGTGACTTTAACGGCGGAGTTTCTGTCGCCGGAGCAGATAACGGCGCGTGCAAAATCATTTTTTTCACATATTTATCTGCCGCTCGACAGATTCACATGCGGCGCTGACGGCATCGTTTTGCCGCCCGTCGTCAGGGACCGCGACGCTGACGCGGTACGGCGCCTTGCCGCCGACGCATACGAACGCGGCGCAGTCCGCGCTCTCGTCAACAGCGCGGGACAAGTCCCGCTCATACCCGATTCCGTGACCGCCGACGCGTCGTACCGATTCAACGTGTGCAACACCGAATCGGCGTTCGCGGCGCATGAAGCGTGCGGCGGCACAGTAACGCTGTCGCCGGAGCTGACATCGGCGCAGATGCGCGACATCGCAAAGCATGTGAGCGCAGGCATTATCGTATACGGGCGGCTGCCGCTCATGACGACGGAGCGCTGCATTATCCGCGCCGCCGCGGGAAAATGCCTCGGCAAATGCAAAAACGGCGGCGAGTGCTCGTTCACCCTCGTCGACAGACGCGGCGTGCGGTTCCCGATGCGTAGCATACCGGGGTGCGGAACGGTCATATACAACAGCGTCCCCGTCTATATGGCGGACAAAAAAAGCAGTCTGTACGCCATCGGCGCGTCGTCGCAGCACTTCATGTTCACGACCGAGAGCGCAGGCGAAGTAGACGAAATAATCGAATGTTGGCAGCGCGGACTTCCTCCGCGCGAAGGAACAGATATAAAACGCATAAAATAGCTGCGTTCAAACGAAAGGAAACGACAAAATGGTAACACTCGAACTTAAAGTAAAGCGCGTCAGAGAAGGCGCATCACTCCCCGAATACGCGACTGCGGGTTCCGCAGCGCTCGACCTCCGCTACTGCGGCGACACGAGCATAACTCTCTCCGTAGGTGAGATCGAATCCATCCCCACCGGCATCGCGATACAGGTCCCCGACGGCTGCGCCGCCGTCGTATGCGCGCGCAGCGGACTTGCGACGAAACGCGGCATATCGCTCGCCAACGGCATCGGACTTATCGACCCCGACTACCGCGGCGAACTCTGCGTTGCGCTCAAGAATCACGGCTCGTCGCTTTTCACCGTTCACCCCGGCGACCGCATCGCGCAGCTCATGATAATACCCATCTACATGGCGAAGCTCATCGAGGTCGACGAGCTCGACGAGACGGCGCGCGGCGTCGGCGGCTTCGGCTCTACGGGAATAAAGTAAATGAAGCGCGTGATACTCGCGTCGGGCTCGCCGCGCCGCGCCGACCTTCTGCGCTCGCTCGGCATCGACTTTGACGTATGCGTCACCGACGCCGACGAAACCGTCGACACCGACGACGCCGAAGCGGTCGTGAAAACGCTTTCGCGCCGCAAGGCGGAGTGTGCGGCGGCGAAGTATCCGCACGACATCGTCGTCGCCGCCGATACGGTCGTCGAGCTTGACGGCAGAATACTCGGCAAACCGAAAAACGAAACTGACGCGAAGCGCATGCTCCGCATGCTGTCGGGCGCTCGCCACACCGTTTATACGGGCGTGACTGTTGCATCGGACGGCGAATATCACACCGACGTGTCCGCGACCGACGTCTACATGAACGAGATAACAGATGACGAGATCGACGCCTACATCCGCACCGGCGAGCCGTTCGACAAAGCGGGCGCTTACGGCATACAGACGCTCGGCGGCATGTTCGTCGAGCGCGTGGACGGCGACTACTTCAATGTCACGGGCATGCCGAAAGCGCTGACGGCGCGTCTTTTGTCGCGCGCAGGACTCACCATATGCGGCATACTCGCGAGAAGTGCGAAATAGATATAGTAGTGAGAGCTCATCCGCACCAAACATGAAAGGAACGGCTTTTTTGCCGGGTAAATAATGTCAAGAAGCATTGGAATAGATTTGGGGACCGCGAATACGCTCGTATGTGTCAAGGGAAAAGGCATAGTGCTTCGCGAGCCGTCCGTCGTCGCCGTCGAGGCGAGGACGGGCAAGGTCGTCGCCGTCGGCTCGGAAGCGAAGCTCATGCTCGGACGCACGCCGGGTTCGATAACCGCCATGCGTCCCCTCAAGGACGGCGTCATCGCCGAATTCGACGTCGCGGCCGCCATGCTGCATCAGTTTTTCCGAAAGGTATCGGGCAACACGATGCTGACGCGTCCCCGCGTCGTCATATGCATACCGTACGGAGTCACCGAGGTCGAGAAGCGCGCCGTCGAGGACGCGACGCTCGAGGCTGGCGCGCAGAGCGTCGCTCTTATAGAGGAGCCGATCGCCGCCGCTATCGGCACGGGACTCAAAATAGGCGGCTCGCGCGGCAACATGGTCATCGACATCGGCGGCGGCACGACCGAGGTCGCCGTCATAAGTCTCGGCGGCATCGTTTTGTCAAATTCGCTCAGAGTCGCCGGCGACGAGCTCGACGAGGCTATCGTCAACTACCTTCGCCGCAAATGTAACGTCTTAATCGGCGACACGACGGCGGAAATGCTCAAAAAAGCGATAGGCTCCGTCCACCCCGCCGCCGACAGGGGCGAGATGGAGGTACGCGGACGCAATCTTCTGTCGGGGCTGCCCGCCACCGTGCGCATCAACTCCGCCAACATACGCGAAGCGATACAGGAGACAGTCTCCCACATCGTCGACGCGCTCCGCACGACGCTCGAGTCGACGCCTCCAGAGCTGTCCGGCGACATATACGACAACGGCATCATGCTCGCGGGCGGCGGCGCGCTGCTCGGCGGACTCGATATACTGCTTTCACAGCTGACGGGCATACGCGTGCGCCGTCCGAAGCATCCGCTCGACTCGGTCGCGCTCGGAATCGGACGCGTGCTCGAGTCCGAGGACAAATTTCCCGGCGCAATACAGTACAGGACGAGGTAATACATATGATAGACTTTCAGAACGGAAACGTATTCAAGCTGAAGCGCGACAGCGACGACCACGGAAAGGAGCTCTCCCAGCTTCTTATCCCCGGCGAGACCGTCATCGGCACGTACACGTCCGTGCGCGACTACATCGCGTTCACCGATAAGCGCATTATAACCGTAAACAAGCAGGGCATGACGGGCACGCGCCGCGACTTCACTTCCCTGCCGTACAGCCACGTCTCGGCGTATTCGGTCGAGACGGCGGGCGTATTCGGCTACGACGGCGAGCTCGAGCTGTTCTTCCCCGGCATCGGCAAGGTCAGATTCGAATTCTCGGGTTCGAGCGACATCCTCACTGTCGGACAAGCCATCTCGCTGTTCGTACTCAAGTGAGCATACGGCCGTGACCCGAAAAGCCGTCGACGCAGATGTGACGCCGTCGGTCCCCCAAGGAGTGAAAAATGCCTAAAAAACTGTTTGCCAACAAGTTTTTTATTCTGATATTATGCGTCGCGCTCGCCGTCGTCATAGTCGCGTCAGTGCTGTCGCTGATGGGACTGTCCGATTACATACGCGGCGCCGTCAAGACGGCGCTTTCGCCTTTACAGGGACTGTTCACGAAGGTGACGGACGCCGTCGAGGGCTTCACCGACTATTTCACCGAGTTCGACCGCCTCAAAGCCGAAAACGAACAGCTCCGCGCCGAGCTCGACGAGCTTCGCGACCGCAGCTACCGCGTCGACGAGATAGAGGAAATGAACGAGTGGCTGTACGAATACATCGGCATCGTGCGCGAGCATACGGAATATGACTTCACCATCGCCGACATCGTCGGACGCGAGGTCGGCAACTACATGACCGTGTTCACTCTCGACGTTGGAACCGACAACGGAGTTACGGCGAACATGCCCGTTATAACGTCCGACGGCATAGTCGGCTACGTCAGCGAGGCGGGCAAAAACTGGTGTCAGGTACGGACCATAATCGAATCCGCGTCGAGCGTCGGCGCGTACATTGAGAGAACGGGCGAGGTCGGACTGCTCGAGGGCGACTTCAACATGCGCGAGGAAGGGCTCTGCAAGCTGACGTACCTGTCCGCCGACTCGAGCGTCGAGGTCGGCGACCGCGTCCTTACGAGCGGGCTCGGAAGCATATACCCGCGCGGCCTCGTGCTCGGCATCGTCGAGCGCATCGAGGCTGACGAATACAGCCGCACGACGGTCGCGTATGTTCGTCCCGCCGCAGACCTCGAGGACCTCTCGCGCGTAATGGTGATAAAATCGTATGAGACAGTCACGGAAGAATAAAATACCGCCGGCGCCGCACACGAACATAAAGCAGATATCGCCCGCCCCGACGCAGAAACAGCGCGAATCGCGCTTCCCGCGCATTTTCCGAGGTCACACTGACGTCGTCGGCGAAAAAATGCGCTCGGGCGTGTCGGTCTCCGTCGTCGTAAAATACATCGTTTACAGCGTCGTGATGCTCATTTTCCTGATGCTGCAGACGACATTTTTCACGCGTCTGCGTCCGTTCGGCTCGACGCCGGATATTATCATCGTCGCCGTCGCGTGCGTCGGTATGTTCGAGGGAGGCAAAGCGGGCGCGATATTCGGCGTCGCCGCAGGCTACGCCGCTGACGCGCTCGGCAGCACGGGGATCATGATACTGCCCCTTTTCTACATGCTCGCTGGTTACATATGCGGGCAGACCGCCGCAGACTACTACCGCCGCTCGGTCCTTCTGTTTCTCATTTTCGACGGCGGCGTATGCGTTTTGCGCGCGTTTATTACGATGCTGTACGTCACTTTGACGTGGCACAGCTTCGTTATCGGCGACGTCATAAAAGGCGTGATTTTGCCCGAGTTTTTTTCGACCGCCGTCTGCTCGCCGTTTCCCGCTCTATGTTTGCTCCCCGTATATCTCATATTCCGCCGTCACGACCGCGAGGAAGAGCAGCTGTGACAAGATGGAGTGATCTATAATGGATAACCTTGAAAACAGGCATTCGCCGCGTCTTTTCATGCTTGTCGTGTTATTCGCCGTCGTCTGCCTCGTATACGCGGCGCGTCTCATAAACGTGCAGATCGCGGGACGCGACTATTATCCTCTCGTCTCCGACGATACATACAAGCGCACCGTCAAAATTCAGGCGCAGCGCGGCGAGGTGTTCGACCGCAACGGCGTGCCGCTCATCAAAAATTCATATTCATACGACATAGTGCTCGACCGCGGCACGCTCCCGCGCTCGAACGCAGCCGAAAACGAAGCGCTCATAAAAATCTATCAGAAGATCGTCGACTCCGACGACGACTACACGCTCACTGAAATTGCGTTCCCGGCGACGGGAAAGTTTCCCGACTACGAGCTCGACGAGGAATTTTTGGAGGTGAGGTCGAACAGGTCGTCGTTCAGCAAGATGATGGGCATGCTCGAGATCGACGATATCGGCACCATCATCGGCGACGAATCGCACCCGTACGGACTTTCTATGTACGAGCAGCTTCTGTCGGAATTTGAGATCGGTCGTCAGCTCCACGCGATGGAGGAGGCGAGCGAGGACCCGACATCGGTCACGTTCGACGACGTTGTCGACAGACTCGCCTACCGCTACGGCATCGTCGACGGCGACGGCGTCCCGCAATACGACAACGACACCGCCGACTTCCTGCTCCGTCTGCGCTACGATATGGAGTCGAAGGACTTCTCCGCCAGAACGCCTTACACCGTCGCGACCGACGCCGGCATCGAGCTTATCACATATATGTCGGAGGGCTCGCTGCGCGGATACAATGTAAGCGTACACGCGGAGCGCATGTTCTGCGAGCCGGGCGTCGCGTCGCACATACTCGGCAGGACGGGCAAGATACAGACTGATGAAGACGTCGAATATTACACCGAGCTCGGTTATCCCCTCGACGCCATCGTCGGCATCAGCGGCGTCGAGCTTGCTTTCGAGGACAAGCTGCACGGCATGGACGGCACGATGACGATAACGGAGGACGAGTACGGCAACATCATCTCCGAGGAGATAACGAAGGAGCCCGTCGCGGGCAGCGACGTGTACCTCACCATCGACATCGAGCTTCAAAAGGCGGCCGAGGAAGCGCTTTACAACAACATCGAGTACATACACGCACAGTCGGCATCGCTCGAGGGCGATCGCGACGGCGAGGACGCCGACGCGGGCGCGATGACGGTGCTAAGCGTCAAGACGGGCGAGGTGCTCGCGCTCGCGTCATATCCGACGTTCGATCTCTCGACGTACAGGCAGGACGTCGGCAGGCTCAACGCCGACAAGTCGGGGCCGCTCGTCAACCGAGCGCTTTCGGGACAGTACCCGCCGGGCTCGACGTTCAAGCCCGCCGTCGCCGCGGCGGCGCTGACGGAGGGCATCATAACGCCGACGGACACGATACGCGACGAGGGCGTCTACACCTACTACGCCGAGTCGGGCTACACGCCGCGCTGCTGGATATATCTGTCGACCGGACGCAACCACGGCGACGTGAACGTGTCCGAGGCGCTGCGCGTCTCGTGCAACTATTTCTTCTACGACATCGGCAGACGCTTGACGATACAGACCATGAACCGCTACTGCCGCGCGCTCGGACTCGGCGAGCCGACCGGCATCGAGCTGCCAGAGCAGACGGGTGCGCTCGCCGGTCCCGATTACAGAACAGAAAAGGGTCTTGACAACTGGAACCCCGGCGACACGCTCGCGGCAGCGATCGGTCAGTCCGACAACCTGTTCACCCCTCTCCAGCTGAGCGTCTACATGTCCGCGCTCATCAACTGCGGCACGCGCTACAACGCGCACATTTTAGACTCGGTCAAAACTTACGACGGACGCACGGTCGAGCGCGCCGAGCGGCGCGTCATGAGCTCTATCGAGTTGTCGCAGTCCAACGTCGATGTAATTTTGAACGCCATGTCGGAGGTCGTCGAGTCGGGCACGACGGCGACGCTGTTCGAAAATTACCCGATCAAAGTCGGCGGCAAGACGGGTACGGCGCAGATCGGCTCAAACAGCAGCGATAACGCCGTGTTCATCGGCTTTGCCCCCCTCTCCGACCCCGAGATAGTCACAACTTGCGTCATCGAGCACGGCTCGAAGGGCGCGTGGGCGGGAATGGCTGTGCGCGACGTGTTCACCGAATATTTTGACCTCGACTTCAACACTCAAACGGAAGAAAACGAAAATGGCGAAAACAATAACGGAAACGAAAACAACAACTGATGTCGCGGACACGTCCGCGACGGCGCGCCGCTTCGCGGTCGCCGTCGACACGCTTAAAATGCGCTATCCCGACGCCGAATGTTCGCTGCGCTATGACGGCGACCCGTGGCGGCTGCTCGTGATGGCGCGGCTGTCGGCGCAGTGTACGGACGCGCGCGTCAACATCGTCTGCGAGACGCTGTTCGATTGCTTCCCCGACGCCGCATCGATGGCTGCGGGCGAAATCGGCGACATCGAGGAGATCGTTCGCCCGTGCGGACTCTACCACGTCAAGGCGCGCGACATAAAATCAATGTCTGCGATAATCGCCGACCGCTTCGGCGGGCGCGTGCCCGACACGATGGACGAGCTTTTGTCGCTCCCCGGCGTCGGCAGGAAGATAGCGAATCTCATACTCGGCGACATATACGACATACCCGGCGTCGTCGCCGACACGCACTGCATCCGCATCTGCGGCAGGCTCGGCGCATATGACGAGTCGATGAAGGACCCTGCCCGCGCAGAGCGCATCATATCTGCTGTCGTCGAGCCGCGCGAGCAGACCGACTTCTGCCACAGGCTCGTGATGTTCGGGCGCGAGGTCTGCACCGCGCGTTCGCCGCAGTGCTCCTCGTGTGAGCTTTCGTCCGTATGCGCGCATGCGGCTGTCGAGCGCGAAAAATAGGCGACGATTTGTGTATTTGTCAATGATGTGAGGTCGAGAAAAAAGGAAGAATGGCAGAAGATAGAATAAATATTTGGTGGACTTCGTTCTCTCGCTCCTCCGCTTCGCTCCGTCGCTCGTTCTCTAAGTGCCCCAAAATCTGCGCGTCAGCGCCCGCCGAGTTCACGCTGCTTTCCGTAAAGCTCACAGACGGAAATATTCGGATATAATCTCTGCTCCACTTCAACTCCTGCTCCGTATGTGCGTTAGGACGCGGAGTATGCGGTTTGTGTGATTTTGGCGTAAGCGATTCTTTTTTAGTCTCACCACTTCTATTGCAACTAAGCCCGCTCATGCGGGCTTTTTGTTGTGTATCTTCTTTACATTTATTTTTCTTCGGTGTATAATCATGTAAAATGGTGCAAATGCAGCAGATGAGGAGGCGCTCGCATGAAGAAAAAGCTCGCGTATGCGTTTTTGCTCGCGCTGTCCGCCGTCGCGACGGGACTGTGCGTGTCGTTTTATCTGCCCGCGTGGGCGGAGTTTTTTTCAATGACGCCGTACCTTTATATCCTTTTCACGCACGCGCCGAAAATGAAGCTGCGCCGCTCGCTCGCGGTGGGATTTGCATATTTCTATCCTTATTATTTGACCGTCTGGCACTGGTTTTTGCACATGTACCCGCTCGACTTCACCGATATATCGCGCGCGGGCGCGCTCCTCGTCGTCGCCGTCGCATGGCTCGGACTGCCGCTTTTGCAGGCCTTCTGCGCGATGTGGCAGACGTCGCTGTTCGCGCTTATGGCGCGCTCGCGACTGCTCACGCATGAAAACGGCGCGATGCGCATGTCGGCGCCGCTTTCGTATGCGGCGCTCTACGTCTTCTTCGAGTGGACGCAGACGCTGACGTGGGCGGGCGTTCCGTGGGGCAGGCTCGCCGTCGGGCAAGCGTTTATGCCCGCCATGGTGGGTAGCGCGTTGCTTTTCGGTTCGTATATCGTCTCGTTTGTGGTGTTAGCCGTCAATGGCTATGCCGCATACGCACTCATATTTGCCAAGCGCCGCGAGCGCATGACGTCGATATGCTCGCTCACGCTCGCTGCCGCGACGCTGATGCTCAACATCACGGCGGGTCTTTTATGCATGAACGCTGCGCGCCAAGCACACGGCGAGACGATCACCGCCGCCGTGCTGCAGGGCGACGTGTCGTCGAAGGACAAATGGCGCGACGACAGCTACGCGAACCTTTTCTCCATTTATTCGTCGCTGACCGAGTCCGCCGCCTCCGACGGCGCGGAGCTTATCGTCATGCCCGAGACGGCGATACCGTGGCGCATAAACGAGCGCCGCTATATGCGCGACGATTTAGAGTCGCTGTCGGCGCGGACGCACACGACCCTCATCGCGACGGGATTCTGGAGTAGCGAGGACGACGACGGTGAAACATTCAGCAATAACGCCGCGTTCGGCGTCGACGGCGAGGACGGTCTCGACGACGAGCACGTGTACGAAAAGCGCCATCTCGTCCCTTTCGGCGAGTTCGTCCCGTATGAGGATCTCGTGCGAACACTGTTTCCGCCGCTCTCCGAGCTCGGACTGTTCGAGGGCACGATCTCGGTCGGCAGCGGACCGCTTTTGATACCGACGGACAAATGCGACGTCGGCGCGCTCATATGCTTCGATTCAATTTACGAGGACGCCGCGCTCTCCGAGGTGCGCGCGGGCGCGCAGATACTGACAGTCTCGACCAACGACTCGTGGTTCGACGGCAGCGCCGCCATATACCAGCACACGGCGCAGTCTGTGCTGCGCGCAGTCGAGTGCGGGCGCTATGTCCTGCGCGCGGGCAACACGGGACTGTCGTGCGTCATCGCCCCTACGGGGGAGATAGTAACATCGCTTCCGCTTCTGACGCGCGCATACGGCGTCGCAAACGTCGAAGCACGCGACAACGTGACGCTTTACGTTCGCATCGGAAACGCATTCGTTTACGTCTGCGCCGCCTCGTGCGCCGCGATCGCAGCCTGTGCCGCTTGCGGCATTTATAAAAAGAAGCGCGGCGGACAGCGATAAAATCTGTGTAAAACGTAGAAAACATGCGCACTTTCAAATTCACCTTTACAACGATTTACGATTATGCTATAATGTACCAAATCTTTTATACGCAAAAGGAACAACGCACATGAAAAAGATTCGCGCGGGGATTGTCGGCGCGACCGGAATGGTCGGACAGCGATTCGTCACACTTCTTGCCGATCACCCCTATTTTGAAATATCCGTACTCGCCGCGAGCGCACGCTCCGCGGGACGCACATACGCCGAGGCGACGTCGGGTCGCTGGCGCATGACGACGCCCTGCCCCGACGCTGTCGCAAATTTGACCGTGCTCGACGCCGCAAACGTAAACGAAGTCGCCGACCGCTGCGACTTCGTGTTCTGCGCCGTCGACATGGACAAGGCGGCGACGCGCGCGCTCGAGGAATCGTACGCAAAGGCGGAGACGCCCGTCGTCTCCAACAACTCCGCCAACCGCTGGACTCCCGACGTGCCGATGCTGATCCCCGAGATAAACGACGCGCATCTCGACGTGATCCCCTATCAGAAAAAACGCCTCGGCACGACGCGCGGCTTCATCTGCGTCAAACCGAACTGCTCGATACAGAGCTACGTGCCGCAGATAACGCCCCTCCTTCCCTATAAGCCGAACAAGATAATCGTCTCGACGTATCAGGCTATATCCGGCTCCGGACGCACGCTCGCCGAGGTCCCCGAGATGCACGACAACGTCAAGCCCTACATAGGCGGCGAGGAGGAAAAAAGCGAACGCGAGCCGCTGCGCGTTTGGGGACGCGTCGAGGACGGTCAGATCGTGCCCGCGTCGTCGCCGATCATTTCCGCGCACTGCGTACGCGTGCCCGTCTCCGACGGTCACCTCGCGTCCGTGTTCGTTTCGTTTGAGAAAAAACCGTCCCGCGACGAGATCATCACCGCATGGCGCGCGTTCGGCGGCAAACCGCAGGAACTGAAGCTTCCCTCCGCGCCCGAGCACTTCATCACATACTTCGACGAGGACGACCGCCCGCAGACGTCGCTCGACAGAAACATCGAACGCGGCATGGGCGTGTGCGCCGGCAGACTCGCCGATGACACCATCTTCGACTACAAATTCATCGGACTGTCGCACAACACGCTTCGCGGAGCCGCCGGCGGCGCCGTGCTTTCGGCGGAGCTCCTCTACCGCCTCGGTCACATCGAAGCAAAATAAACGCCGCCCTGTGTACGCACCCTGCGAAAAACTTTGCCGACTTTGTAAAAATGTGTTTACTTTATCCGCGTTTTATGGTATATTATTATTGATAAAAGAAAACCGAAAGGCGGTTAATGACATATGAAAACAACGATAGTCGGAAAACAGATGAACGTCTCCGAGGACTTAAAGGAGCTTGTGACGAAAAAGCTCTCGAAGTTTGACAAATTCTTCCGCGAAGGTGCAGAAGCATTCGTGACGTTTAACCGCAGACACGGCGAGGAATGTCTTGAAGTAACGATCTCGGCAAACGGCACGCTGTTCCGCGCCGAAAAGAAGAGCGAGACCTTCAGAAATGCGCTCGACGAGTGCATCGAGTCTATCGAACGTCAGATCAGGAAGAACAAAACGCGTCTTGAGAAGAGGCTGCGCGAGGGCGCATTCGAGCCCGCCGAGGGCGAGACGCCCGCACCCGACGTCGAGGAGGAACGCGAGCTCATCATACGCACGAAATCCTTCCGCATCAAGCCCATGACTCCCGAGGACGCCGTCTTACAGATGAACCTGCTCGACCACGAATTCTTCGTATTCATCGACTCGGTGACCGAGAACACATGCGTCGTCTACCGCAGACACGACGGCAACTACGGACTCATCGTCCCCGAGGTCTGAACTTAAAAGTCAAGAGCTTTTCCTTTCGGAAAAGCTCTTTTTCATTATTGGCATCTACATCACGACAAGGACCGTCCCCTGCAGGAGACGGTCCTTTTAATATTGCGGTATTCTTACTTACGCAAGAGTCTTGAGGTACGTGTTCGTTATGATCTCGGTTCCCTCAGAGTCATAGATATGACCTCTTACGTACATATCGGTGACCTCGAGCGTGAGGTGATACCATACGCCGAGCGTGTACTTGTACGCCACCTGCGTCTGCGTGGACTTAGCGCCGCCCTCGGTCGGCTCGAAGCACGTCTGAGAGTTGGACCAGCCGCCGATGTTGTACATCGCGTAGTTGGAGTCGTCACGTATAGCGGACCATACGAGCCAGCCCTCTGCGGAACCGTCGATACGCATATCGCAGTCGAGCGTGTAGTTAGCCCATTCCTCGTTGCCGATACTGGACGCGATTATAACGCCCGCACCGGAGATCGAATTATCAACGCACTTGAGGACGTTGCCGTGAGCCGCATCCTCGTCAGCCTCTATAACGAAGTCGGAGAGCCAGTTGTCCTCCATGCCGGACCAACCGCCGCCGGAATACGTCTTAGGAACGAAGTCGGATTCGAGCGAGCCCGCGTTCGAGAAATCGTTCTCGTAAAGGATCGTGCCGTCCTTAGCCGTGACCTTGACGTTGTCGTACGAGTTCGTCGTGAGCCACGTACCGAAGCCTACGCCGCCGTACAGACCGCCTGCAGCTTCTTCGCTGTAAACGTCAAACAGATGGCTGCCGTTTACATATACGTTTATCATCTCTTTGTTGAGCGTGACGGAGCAGGACTGGAATTCTTCCGCGTCGAGCGGCAAGAGATCGTACGGGAACTTCGAGCCCCACAGAGTCTTTTCGCCGTTCACAACGGTGTAAGCGGATATGTACTTACCGCCGTCCTCGCCTATAACGACCTCAACGTAGTTCTGGTCGTCCTTGACAGCCGCATATATCGAAACGCCGTCGCCGATCTCGATAGCCTTTATCTTGACCGAGAACTGGACGAAGTTCCACGAAGGATCGCCGAAGTACGCCATCGTGTCGCCCGAAGCAGCTGCGACCATGTTCTTTTCCTCGTCGGCAGCATCCGTCTCGGGAGCCTCCGTCTCCTCGCCTTCCTCTGTCTCGGCGGGAGCCTTCGTCTCCTCGGCGACCGTGATCGTGCCTGTCGGCGTCGTCCAGCCGTCCATCGGATTCTCGCCCGAGAAATCGTTCGTTACCATCTCGAACTTGTCCGCGCGGTTCGTGACCTTGATGTCGTCGAACTCTATGTTCGCCGAGCCGTGCGTGCCTATGCCGAACAGACCGGAGTATTTAGCTTCGGTATCGGGAACGTAAATGTAGGTGTCCTGCGTTACGGGAGCCTGAGTGTCGGCGGGCTGCTGATCCGTGCCGGCGGGCTGATCTCCCTGCGTTTCTCCGCCGCCCTGCGGAGCGTTCGTTCCCGTTCCGCCTGCGGGCGGAAGCGTACCGCCGTCGTCCTTATCGCACGACATGAGCGCGAGCGGAACGATCATTACAAGCACCAAAAGAAGCGCTGTAATTCTTTTCATTGTGATTTCCTCCAAAAATCTCGATTGTGCTGTATCATGAACAGTCACTATTATAAATATATGATACCACAACGCGCCTTTCGTGTCAAGTCTGCACGAAAATATTTTTTATCATGCATTTTCACGATAATATATTGTGCATGATATACAACGCCGCAGCAAATGAATTGTTGAACAAAGACAAGCCCTCGCGACAAAGACGGCGGACAGACTCCCGTTTCCTGCAAATTTTATCCCGTCGTGACCGCCGTATCGGCGACGGGAGTGCCGGTCGATTCGGCTCCCGTGTCGGCGCTCGTATCGGGCACATACCCCTCCGGGAACTCGAACAGCGCTATCTTCCGCAGCGCGTCGATGTGATTTTCATGTATCTGCTCGTACTTTTTCTTTCCCTTGAACACCGACATCGTCGAGACGCGCCTGATGCACAGTATCGTGTCGTCGGGCAGCTCGCCGAACACGGAATAGTACTCCGAAAACTTCGTCGAATCGAAGTAGATGCCGCACGCGTCGTACATCTCAAAGCCGTCGAGCTCCTCCTTTGTGAATATCTCCGACATCGGCATAAAACCGCCCGCCTCGCGCACTCTTGAGTACAGCCACGGGTCGAGCAGGCATATCACCGACTCGCCCGCGAATATCTCGGCATCGAACGTCTTAAGACTGCTCTGATTCGCCGCCTTCATATCGTACGGGAACGGCTCGCTCTCCGCCGCGTATCTGCTTTCGAGCGCCGCTATCTGCTCCTCCGAGCGGCACGTTATGTTGACGAACGTCGTGCCGACCTCGCCGTCGCCGTTGTAGTCGTCGATGACGGCGCGCAGCGCGTTTCGCATCGCGGGCACGTCCGTCGCCGACAGATCCGCCTGCCCCGCGTACATTATATACATATCGGGGCTTTCCCTCTCTGCCATCTGCACGACGCATATGATGAGCACGATCGAGAAGAACGCCGCTATCAGGATCTTCCATTTATGATAGTACCAGAAGTTTTCGAGCCTCCCGCCCTTAACTCCCTTGAAATCGAGCTTTTCATTCATACCGTATCACCTCTTTTCATGTATTCTATAATAAATTCGCCTGTGTGTCAAGTCGCGGGGACCGCCTTTTCGCAAAAGACGAAATCGTTTTCACCACACTTTTCGCGAAGTGAAAAGTGTAAGACGGCTTCGAGTACAACGAGAAGACGTTACACACACATTTTCGCGTCAGCGAAAACGTGTCGCAGGTCGGCGCGCCAGCGACGAACTGCTGCGCACCGTGCTCGTGCGCTGTTCGGCGCGACATGGCTTGACGTAGACACGACGTATGGACGGCGCAATCGCCCCGTCGCGAGGGAGCTGTTAGCAGACTCCCCCGCCGGGTCTGCAAACACCTCTTCCCCTTGACTGCCTATATTATACCACATAATTTGCGATTTGTCAAGTACTTTTCACAATTTTATGTACTTTTTTCGCGTCACCGATAGCCCGTGTCCAACGCTGACATCTCCGCTCACCGCGGATGTTCGTGCTGCCTGCTCCCACCGGCAGCTATCTTTGACTACCTGACGTGGTGACGTCTTTCACACCTGCGAACATGTTTTTGACAAGGGGGACTTTCTCGCTAGAAAGAGATAGGCGGGGATGAGGACTTTTTCTTAAAAAGAAAAAGTCCTCCCCCGAACCCCCTCTCCAAAAGAACACCGCGCGTTCACTTCCTGCGAACAGCTCCCTCGCGGCACGGCGATATCGCCGTCAAAGCGTCGTGTCTACGTTTGACGCTGGTATCGCCGTCAACGCACGAGCAAAGTGCACGTAGTGTACACTTGAAAGCCTCCGGCTCGTTGCCCTCACTTGGACGGCGGCGGCTTCGCTTCGCGAAAAGTGTGGTAAAAACCGCGCCGCGTCTATCTCACTATATCCCTCATCGCGGCGCCGCTGACGCGGCGGAATTCGCTCACCGCTTCGTTCCACGACGCCGTATAAATGTCGGTCACGACGTTTATATTATAAAGATCGGCGCGCTCGCGTATCGAGCGAATGCGCCTGTCGGGGATATCATCGCTGCCGTAAGCGAGCGACGGTGCAACGAGTATCGCCACCTTCGCCTTGCCGCCGAACTGCTGCGTCACGGCGGCGAATTTGTAAAGCTCCTCCGAGCCGACGCGTCCGTTCTTGCAAGAAATGAACACCGGCGTGCAGCCGCGCGTGAAGATGCAGTCGACTTCGTTGTCGGAGCTGCCCTCCTCGCCGTCGAACGACAGATTGACGCCGCATATCGCGCCGCCGCCCGCGACCTCGTTCGCTATGCAGTTGACGTAGAGCTCGAGCAGCTCGCCCGCCTTGCGCAGACACGACATCACGGCGCGCGACCTACACCTGTAATAGCGGCGCGAGCCGCTTTGATTGCGGAAGCGGAGCGCGCCCGCGTCGATGAGGTCTGATATGAGCGTCCGCACATGCTTTATTTTTTCGTCGTTGCCGTTCACGTAAAGGTCGAGCGACCCCTCGCCTGCCGGATGGAACATGTCGGGCACGACCGAGTTCCACGTCCGACGCGAATGGCGCAGCATGGCGCGCCACATCATGCGCACGTCGTCGCGTATGCGCGCATCCGTCATGCCGCTCGCGCGAAGGTCCGAGATCGTGTTTTTGCCGACTGAGCCGCCGTAGATGCGGATGCACTCCTGCGCCGAGATCGAGATGCGGTCGTGCTCCTCTTTCGTGAACGGACGGCGGACCGGCTCGCCGTCCTCGGCTCCGTAGACGGTGATGCGCTCGTCGGCGAAGTCGGTGCGTATGCAGGAAAAGCTGCCCGGCACGCGTCCGTATAAGTAACCGGCGGCAAGATAGAGCTCGGGCGTGCCGCCCTCTATATCGAGCACGACGCCGTCGCCCGAGTAGCGCGATATCGCGTCCGCGAGCTTGCGGATATCGGAGCCGGAGGTGAGTATCGTCTCGACCGACTCGGGCACGCAGCGTCGCGAACGCCACAGCGCCATGTATTCCTCGCGGTACTGCTCGTACACGAACCGCGCGTGCTCGGGCACGATAAAGGCGACGCGGCGCGGATGCAGGAGCATCACCCCCATCGCGTTATAAATATGTGTGTCGGGATCGTACAGCTCTACGAGCGTATCCGCGTTTTTCTCGTCCATTCCGTCGCCGCTCCGTTCGTGTGGTTTAGGTATTTACCGTTTATATTATACACCGTCCGTGAGAAAAAGGAAAGATGATTTTTGCATGTGAAACCGCCGCCGCGTTCACTCTGTTTTCACAGATAAAGGCATATGTCGAAAAAAGTTACATTTTGTTCACAATTTAAGAGAAAAAACTGTCGACAAAAGTGTTATGATTGTGTTACAATAACAGTTGCCTAACATCGCGCCGAGAAGCGGCATTTCCGCGCGGATACGGTGCATAATATAGATAAAACGAATTGACGCAGCGCCCTTTTCGGCGCGCATGATATAGATAACGGAGGAAAAATGAATCGCGGATACGGTACCGGAAACGGTTATGACGGAAGATACGGAGGCGGCTACGGCTCATACCGCGGCGGCAGCACATATAAAAACGGCGGATACAAGGGAAAAAAGAGCTTTTTGCAGCGAATGCTGAGGCGCAACCGCGCATTCCTTTTCTGGTTCCCCGTGATGCTCGTTTACGAGGAGTTCGTGTACCGCATATTCGGCGGAGGCGTCGGCGCGGGACTCGCCGGCTTCTTTTTCACACTGTGTTTCTCGCTCGCGGTCGGATGCTTTCTGACGTTTCTGTCGACGCTGTTTCTGAATAAAATAAACGTCTATATCGTCATAGCGCTGACGGCGATAATATCGCTCGTATTCGAGGTGCAGCTCATATATACGGCGCAGTTCACGCAGATGTTCCGATGGGCGACGATCGGTCACGCGGGCGAGGTCACCGACTTCTGGCGCGAAACGCTCCAGCGCATCGGCATGAACATCGTTCCCGTCGTGCTCCTGCTCGTGCCGCTCGTCTTTTACTGCGTATGGGGACGCAGTCTCGCGCCCGCGCTCGGCACGCCGCTCCGCGTCAAACTGGAGCTGCTGATCCTCGCGCTGATGTTCCATCTTACCGCGCTCGCGGGCATCGTCACGAGCAAGGACGCCGACGACCTCTATCACGGCGTATTCCAACCCGAGCAGGTGTCGGGCTATTTCGGACTCGTCACCGAGACGAGGCTCGACCTCAAATATCTGATGTTCGGCGCGCCCGTCGACGACGGTCCCGACGTTGTCGGACCGACGGGCAATCCGTTCGGGCCCAATACGAGCGGGAATGAGCCGAGCGGCGATTTGCCGTCTGACTCGACTTCCGCCGACACATCGGGCGACGGGACCGGTACAGGCGTCGATACAGAGCAGAACGAACCGCCGAAGCCCGTCGTCTACGGCGACAACGTCCTCGACATCGACTGGGCGTCGCTTATAGCGAACGAGAAGGACGGCGACATCAAGGCCGCGCACGAGTACTTCTCCGCCGTGACTCCGACGAAGCAGAACGAGTATACGG
This sequence comes from uncultured Clostridia bacterium, assembly GCA_947586625.1. Classification (GTDB taxonomy): domain Bacteria; phylum Bacillota; class Clostridia; order Oscillospirales; family CAG-272; genus DTU064. The sequence continues at coordinate 23,526 of CANPXS010000009.1, forward strand.
GACTGTTCAAGGGCAAGAATCTGATACAGCTGACGCTCGAAGGTTTCTCCTCGATAGTCGTGGAAAAGGAGCCGGAGCTTTACCCGACGCTTTATAAGATGATGCACGAGGGCTTCTACATGCCCACGTACTACAATTCGCTGTGGGGCGGAAGCACCGCGACCGGCGAATACGTCTCCATGACGGGCGAATTCTACAACAACGCCGACTGCCTTAAAATGAGCGCCGACAACTACTGGCCGTTCGCCCTCGGCAACGTGTTCAACGGTCTCGACTACACCGTTTACGCGTTCCACAACCACACCTACACGTATTACGGACGCGACAAGTCGCACCCGAACTTCGGCTATGAAAACTATCTCGCCATCGGCAGCGGGCTCGGCGAGGAAAAGGACGACTGGAGCACATGGCCGCGCTCCGACCTCGAGCTCGGCAAGCGTTCCATCGACTACTATATCGACCACACGCCGTTCCACGCGTACTATATGACCGTCAGCGGTCACGCGAACTATTCGTTCAGCGGAAACTCAATGTCGAAGCGTCATCAAAGCGAGGTGGCGGACCTCAATTACAGCGACAACGTGAAGGCGTATTTCGCATGTCAGATCGAGGTCGAGGAGATGCTCGAATATCTCGTGCAGCGTCTTGATGAAAAGGGCATACTCGACGACACCGTATTCGTGTTCAACGCCGACCACTTCCCGTACGCGCTGTCCGAATCGGAGCTCGCGGAGCTTTACGGGCTGCCGGAGGACAACATCCGCAACAATCTCGAGCTTTACCGCAACGGAGCCGCTATATGGTGCTCGTCGATGGAGAAGCCGGTCGAGATAACGAAGCCGTGCTCCGCGATGGACATCATCCCGACCGTGCTCAACCTGTTCGGCGTCAACTACGATTCGCGCCTGTTCATGGGCGTCGACCTCAATTCTACCGCCGACCCGCTCGTCATACTCAACTGCGCGACGACGTATTGGAGCTGGATAACGCCTTACGGCTCGTACGATACAGGCACGAAGAAGTTTACGCCAGCGCCAGGCATCACCGTCAGCGACAGCGACCTGTCGAACTATGTTTCGCAGATGAACTCCGTCGTCTCGACGAAGCGCAAGTATTCATTCCGCATACTCGACGAGGACTATTTCAAGTATGTGTTCCCGTCCGGGTTCAGCGGGTATTGATGATAATAACGAAAAAATCACACACGGCGGTCCGAAACGAAGCGGATCGCCGTGTGCTGTATTTTATGCACTTTCCGCGAAGCGGAAGAGCCATATATTCATATAAAAATCGGGGGCTCATAAGAGCCCCCGATTTTTTATCTTGAAACGCGGCCGCTGCCGTCGCCGCCCGCGAGCGCGAGCACCTCGTCGCGCGTGACGCGGTTGTAGTCGCCGACTATGGAATGCTTGAGGCAGCTCGCCGCGACTGCGAATTCGAGCGCCGACTGCGCGTCCATTCCCGCATGATCGGCATAGACGAGCCCGCCCGAGAAGCTGTCGCCGCCGCCGACTCTGTCGACGATGTGTATCGAATACTTCTTCGACTTGTAAAACTCGCCGCCGCGGTACAGCATCGCGGACCAGTCGTTGTCGTCCGCGCTCTTGCTTTCGCGCAGCGTTATCGCGACCGACGAGAACCCGAAGCGATCCGTCAGCTTTCTGCACACCTGACGGTAACCCTCGTCCGACAGCTTGCCCGTCGAGATGTCGGTGCCGTCAGCGTGTATGCCGAACACCTTGTCCGCGTCCTCCTCGTTCGCGATGCAGACGTCCACGTACTGCATCAGCTCCGACATCACCGCGTTCGCCTCGTCCGGCTTCCACAGCTTCTTGCGGTAGTTGAGGTCGCACGAAACGATGACGCCGTGAGACTTTGCGGCGCGGCACGCATCCCTCGTTATCTCCGCACACGACTTCGAGAGCGCGGGCGTTATGCCCGTGAAGTGGAACCGCTCGGCGCCGTCGAATATTGAGTCCCAGTCGAAATCGGACGTCGACGCTTCCGCTATCGCCGAATGCGCGCGGTCGTATATCACGTTCGACGCGCGCTGCGAGCCGCCGTGCTCGACGAAATATATTCCCATGCGCTCGCCGCCGCGCGCGATGTGCGACACGCCGACGCCGAGTCCGCGCAGCTCCGTTATCGCCGCCTCCGCGATAGGATTTTTCGGCAGACGCGTCACGAAGTCGACCTCCATGCCGTAATTCGCCGCGGATACGGCGACATTCGCCTCGCCGCCGCCGTAGACGGCGTTATATGAATGTGTCTGCGATATGCGCAGGCGCTCCGGCGCCTCGAGGCGCAGCATCAACTCACCGAATGTTACGAGCTTTCCCATATGACAAATACCTCATTTTTTCGCGCATGCGCGCTGTTTTCACGTATATTATACAGCGCCGCGCATCGTTTTGCAAGTATTATCGGCGAGCAAATATGCATCTGCAAAGCGTCACAAAACGGCGTACGTCGTCGGCAACATCTCGCCGGCTGCGGGACGCAAAAGTACGCCGCGCTCCCAAAGCTCGCGCACAGGCTGCGACACCGTGTCGTCGAACAGCTTCATATGCGCCATCGTCGACGCGCGCGACCGCAGGTGCGACGGCGACGCGTCCGCGATAACGCGCGCCACCTTGTCAACGCTTCCTTCTACGAGTTCGACGGCGCGCGCCGCATATGGCTCGATGATATCGAGCACGCGACACTCCTCCTCCTTTTTCATGACCGGGAAGTTCGGGCGCAAAACCCCGCCGTCCGAAAGAATATAGCCGTGCTTTACCATGTCGGCGGCGATAAACTCGTCGTTTTTCGACGGCTGCCCGAAGTCTCCCCGCGTGATATTGAACAGCACGCCGAGATACATATTGTGCTGCATGTGTTCCTCGTCGCCGTGGTCGTAGAAGTAGTGGTGCACGTACTCGCCGTTGCATGGGAAGTCGAAGAACTTGATTTGCGCGCCGCTGCTGCCCTCCTGCATAATGCAGTGACCAAAGTCAAAGCCGTCGCGGCTTACAGTCTCGTCCGTTTCCTCGCCCCATACGATGTAATAATTGTTCTCATCAAGCGGGTCGCGCGAATATTCGAGCTTGTCCGGATCGTGCATCCCGTATATCATCGCCCGACGGATCAAAATCGTCGCCGTCTGCCACGCGTACGTGTTTTTGCTCATATCACAGCCGTAAAATCCGACGCCGCGTATCTTCTCCTCGCACTCGCGTATGCAAGATTCTATCACGTCCGCCGCCTTCGACGCCATATCGCCCGTCACCCTCGCGCAGGCGGCGAGGAGCGCGTCGTCGAATATCGTGAAATTCGTCGTATACCTGTTCCCGTCGCGGACGACGAGCGCGTTTTCACAAAGTCTTTTCAGCATGTCCTCCATGTACGGCAGCGACACGCCGATCTCGAGACTTATCTGCTGCTCCGTCAGCTTGTCGTTATAGCATGCGCAGAGGATATTCTGCGCGAGCATCGACTCGCAAAGACTCGTGACGCGGTTGAAGCCGCCCCAAAAGTGTACGGACAGCCGCTTCGGGTCGTAGCTCTGTTTTCCGTAATTCCTCTCCATGTAAAATCCCTCCAAAAGTTTCCGGCGCGATTTGAACAAAAGATACTTGACCATGCTCTCCGACACCGACAGCGCGCGCGACACCTCCGCACACGTCATGCCGCGGATATAGTATAGGACTGCGGCGCGCCTGTACTTTTCCGACAAAAGCGACAGCTCGCGGCGCAGCCTTAGAATATTCTGCGCTCTCTCGTCGCCGTCCGCTATCGCGTCGAACGCGCCTTCGGCGTCCGCGTCGGCGATATATTCAATATCATTGCCGTCCGCATCGACGCTCGTTCGGTATCTCTTCCGCGCGAACGCTTTTGATACGTTTTCCGCCACCGACCACATGAAGCCGTAGAACGCGCCGTCGCTTTTGATGTTAGTGCGCGAGCGGTAAAGCTCGCACACGATGTCCTGCGCCAAGTCCTCGGCGTCAAAATCGTTTCGTGTGCGCGAGCGCGAAAACGACATTATCATCTTCGCCGCGTCCACGATCTTACTGTCAAGCTCTTCCTTTTCCATTTTCGCCTCGATTTTGTAAAGCATCCGGATGCCTTCGCTTATATAGTGACGGCAGCAACTCGTCGGTCAACGTTTGGATGAAAATTTTTTGCGGTCAATTTATTATACCATAAAAATCGTGAAAGCGTAACGGTACGCGCCGCAGGATCGGTTGTTTCACAGAATTTTTTGAGAAACGAACGAGCTGCCGTCCAAGTGACGGCAACGTGCCGTCAGGCTTCGCAGCGTTAAATTTACGCACTTTGATCGTGCTTTGACGGCGCTCTCAGCGTCAAACGCAGACACGACGCTTAGACGGCGCACTCGACACGTCGCGAGGGAGTTGATATGCCGATATGTTGACGCGGTCTACGCCCCGTAGCTCTTTTGCCGCCGACTCGATAACGTCGACGCCACACGGGAGCCTCTTTCGGGTTCGACAAGGGGGACTTTCTTGCGAGAAAGTCCCCCTTGTCAAAAACCGGTTGAAACGTGTGAAAGACGTCACCACGTCAGGTATGCAAAGGTAGCTGCCGGTCGGTGCGTACCGCATGATGAGCCGTGTGTGAGCAGTATCTCCTCACTACGTTCGGAGCTACGACACGTTTTCGCTTCGCGAAAAGTGTGGGAGATACCAGCTATGGCATAAAAAATACATAAATTTGTGAAAAGCGCTTGACAAATCGCAAATTTTGTGGTATAATATAGGCAGTTAAGGGAAAAAAGTTTGGCAGTTACGAGCGCAGTGAGGAGATGCTCTTCTCACAAAAGCGGACTAAATAGTGATTATCTTAAGCTATCTCCGAGGATATTATTTGTATTGAATAAAATTGTAATAAAAGTTCTTGAAAGGAGAGGGGTATGGGGAGAGGGAAACTTCTTCCAAGAAGTTTCCCTCTCCCTAAAAAACTTTTATCCCTCAATCGGCAGCTCGAACCAGAACGTGCTGCCGGCGCCGACGGTGCTCGACACGCCGAAGCGCGCGTTATGAAGGAGAAGTATTTCCTTCACTATCGACAGTCCGAGTCCGGAGCCGCCGACGCCGCGTCTGTGCGTTTTATCGACCTTGTAGTAGCGGTCCCATATGAGCGGAAGGTCTTCCTTTGCTATTCCCTCTCCCGTGTCCGTCACCGACACGCGCACGAAGCCGTCCGACAATGTCATAGCAACGCTCACGGTCTTGTCCTCGCCCGTGTAGTTGACGGCGTTGCCGATGAGATTGTATATCACCTGGAGTATGCGCGTCTTGTCCGCGTTGACGATCACGGGTTCGTCCGTCGGCTCGTACAGTATTCGATACCCGTCCGCACCGTACAGCTTGTCGACTCTCTCCACCGTCTCGGTCACTGCCTCGCCGAGGTCGAATTTCGCGAGCGTTAACTGCTGCCGTCCCGTGCCGAACCTCGACAGTTCGAGAAGGTCCGACACGAGCGTCGACAGTCTGTGCGTCTCGTCTATGACGACCTGCATGTTCTCGGGCGTGTTCTCGTCCGGTATGTCGCGCATCATCTCCGTATAGCCCTCGATGAGCGTCAGCGGCGTGCGCAGGTCGTGCGACACGTTCGCTATGAGCTCCTTTTGCATGCGGTCCGCCTTCGTGAGTTCGAGCGACGCCTGCGTAAGCGTGTCCGACAGCTCGTCTATTTCGCGGTAGCCGCCCCTGACAGCGCCGCCGTCGTATCTGCCCGATGAAAGCGCCTTCGCCTCGCGGTTGACGTCGAGTATCGGCGCCGACACGTGCCACGCGATAAATCCCGCGAGCGCCGCCGCCAAGAGGAGCGTTATTATCGTTATCCACAAAAGCTGTATTTTTAACGCCTCGACCGTCGACGACACAGGCGCCGCCGAGCAGTTGAGGAACACGACGGCGTCGCCGCCGTCGTCGGTCACGACGGCGCGCGTATACAAAACGGAGTCGGGTATCGAGTCCGCGAACGCGTCGAGGTCGAAGCTGCGCACGTATACGCCGTCGTCGGATTCGCGCGCGCGCATATAGTACGACGTCAGCGACTCCGAGTCGATGTTGTGCAGCATGCAGCCGTACGAGATGTGCGAGTCCGCGATGCGGTAGCCGCTGCGGTCGACGAAATAGTAGACGGAGACGCAAAGCTCGTATTTCGCCGACAGCTCGCCCACGAGCGAGGTGAGTTTTTCAGTGTCGAGCGATTCGACGACGGAGCGTCCGCCGCCGTAAACGGTGATGCTGCCGTCTTTGTTTTGGTGTGCGATAACGCCGTTTTCGCCGCCGTCCGCCGTCAGCTTTTGTACCTCGTCCCCAATCTTAAGCGACGCGTCCTCGAGGCGCGACGTCATGATGCTGCCGTAAAAGTTGTCGAGCAGGAATATCTGAAAGAGCCACACGAGCGCTATAACCACGGCGACGAACGCGAAAAGATACGCGAGTATGCGCCAGCGCACGCCGAACGAGCGGCGCTTTTTGCGAGTTTTCGGCGCGTCGGCCTCGGTCAGCGCCTGCTCACCGTCAAAATTGCCGTCTGTCATTTTTCGGTGTCAAAGCGGTAGCCGACGCCGCGCAGCGTTACGATATGCGACGCGTACGGACCGAGGCTGCGGCGCAGCAGCTTTATGTGGGTGTCGAGCGTTCTGTCGTCGCCGTAGAAGTCGTAGCCCCACACCTGCGTTATGAGCGTTTCGCGCTTGAGCGCTATGTTGCGGTTTTTGAGCATGTAGAAAAAGAGCTGGTACTCCTTCGGCGACATATCGACTCTTTTGCCGTCCCTGTACACGATGCGCGCCGTCATGTCGACCCTGAGCCCGTCGAGCTCGAATATCTCGTGGTGAGCGTCGTCGCCCGCGCCCTCGGCGCCGGCTCCCGTATGCGGACGCCCGTTGACGCGCTTCATTATCGCGTCTATGCGCAGCATCAGCTCCTTCGGCGAGAACGGCTTGACGACGTAGTCGTCGATTCCGAGCTCGAACGCGTTTATCTTGTCGTATTCCTCGCCTCTTGCCGAAAGCATTATAATCGGGACGTTTGAAAATTTTCTTATCTCTCTGCACGCCGAAAAGCCGTCGAGCTCCGGCATCATTATGTCGATTATAAGTATGTCGTAGCCGCCCTCGCGCGCCATCTCGACGGCGCGGATCCCGTCCGCAGCCTCGTCGGTCGTATGGCCCTCGAACGCCGCGTACTTGCATATCATGCGCCGTATGCGCTCCTCGTCGTCGACAACAAGTATCTTATACATTGCCATGCCCCCTTTTTATGTTATTGTATCAAAAAGCCTCGCAAAATTCAAGACCGGGGGGAAGCTCTCGGATAAAAGTTTCCCCCCGATCCCCCGTCGTCGGGTCATTATTCGGTCATTCGTCCACTATGTTGAGCTCTGAGCCGCGTTCGAAGCATTCGAGCTCGATGTTGACGTATCTGCCGTCTCTTATGACCATGCCGCTTACCTTATCGCCGACCTTGTGGCTCTTGAGTACGGCTCTCACGTCCGCGAAATCCGTGATCTCCACGCCGTCGAGCTGGACTATTCTGTCGCCGGGCTCGACCTGGTCGTCGTTATAGCCTTCGTCAGCCGAGTTTACATAGATGCCAAACGAATTCACGCGGTACTGCATCAGCTTCTGATAATCGTCTATGTTGAGGACCGTTATCTTGAACGATACGCGTCCCGGGACGTAACCGAGCTCGAGCAGGTTATTCGTGACCGACGCGACGTCGTCTATCGGGATGGCAAATCCGAGCCCCTCGATGCCCGTTTCCGAATACTTAGCGTTTACGATGCCGACGAGCTCGCCCGCCATGTTGAACATGCCGCCGCCCGAGTTGCCGGGGTTGACTGCCGCGTTCGTCTGGAGAAGGTTCATCGTCTCGTCGCCGACCGTTATCTCTCGGTCGAGCGCGCTTATGATGCCGTTTGTGACGCTGCCGCCGAGCGTGCCGAGCGGGTTGCCGATTATGACTACCTCCTCGCCTACGACGAGGTTAGACGACATGCCGATCTTTGCGGGCTTGAGGCCCTCGGCGTCAATCTTGATTATAGCGATATCGGTGTCGGTGTCCTTGCCGTAGAGCGTCGCCGGGTACGTCTCGCCGTTCGTGAGGCGAACGTTTATCGTCGACGCGTTGCCGTACGTATCGCTCGTTATGACGTGGTTATTCGTGACTATATAACCGTCCTCGCTGATTATGACGCCGCTGCCCGCGCCGGACGAGTAATAGAAGCTGTCCTTTGCCGTGTACTCGGTCGTTATCTCGACGACGGAGTCGGCGACCTCTGCGACTACGTCCGCGATCGTTCCCTTTTCAGACGTGCCGAGCGAGTTCGGCGCGACGGTGAATCCGGCGGGGCCGTTCTTGCCGTCCTGCGCAGATGTTTCGTCGGCAGAATCGACTATTTTGCCGCTCGCGTCGACTGTCTCGGTTCCGTCAGCAGGGGCGTCCTGACCCGTCATATACGCCGCGCCGACGAATATCGTCGAGGCTACGACGAGCGCCACGAGTACGACAAGCGCGATCACGACCGGCGCCTTGCTGCGCTTCTTTTTCTTCGGCGGCTTCGGAGGCGGCGTCGGCGTGCCGTAACCGTATCCGTACTGTCCGCCGTAGTAGTAGGGGTTATACTGGTAATACGAGGACTGCGGCTGTCCCTGTTGTCCTTGTTGTCCCTGCTGCTGTCCCGCGCCGTACTGTCCGTTTCCCTGCGGGTACTGTCCGTATCCGCCCTGCGGAGGCTGTCCCTGCTGCGGCTGCTGCATCTGCGGCTGTCCATACGACTGTTGATAAGCGTTTACGTTGTCGTGCGGTGCAGACGCTTCGCGCGGCGTGTTATCGACGCTGTTTTTTTCGGCGTCGCTTACGTCGTTTTCTCTGTTTTCGTTTTTTTCTTCGTTTTCGTCGTTGTTTTCTCCGTAAATATATTCCGACATGTGATTTTACCTCACTTTCGCAAATTTGCTCTTGTTTTTACTTTGTGATTCGATTATAATTTTGTTATGTGAACGCTGTATGACGTCGGGGGAAAATCTTTTTGAATTTTTGACGCATATGTCAACCGTCCGCCGTCACATTATAACGTGGGGTAACGCAAATGAAACTGAACTACAAAAAGACAGTACTCGTCGGATTCGCGTTCTTTTTAATATGTGCGTTCTGGCAGGCGTACGACACGATAGTGCCGCTGATCCTGACGAACAAGTTCAACATGTCGCAGGGCTGGTCCGGCTTCGTCATGGCGCTCGACAACGCGTTCGCCGTCGTGCTTCTGCCGATTTTCGGCAACATATCCGACAAAGCGTCGACGCGTCTCGGACGGCGCACGCCGTTCATCATCTTCGGCACGGTCGCCGCCGCAGTGTTCTTCGCCATACTCGGCGTCGTCGACACGCTGCCCGTGTTCATCGCCGTCCTTCTCTGCACGCTGCTTTCAATGGCGACGTTCCGCTCGCCCGCCGTCGCGCTTATGCCCGACGTTACCGTCAAGCCGCTGCGCTCGAAGGGCAACGCCGTCATCAATCTGATGGGTACGGCCGGCAGCATCATAGTGCTCGTACTCGCGACGGTATACAAGACGAGCGAGCCCGGCAAGACGGACTTTTCCGCATACATGATAACGGTTTGCGGTATCATGGCTGCGGCGCTGTGCGTGTTCGTACTCACGGTGCGCGAAAAGAAGTGGGCGGCCGAGATGGAGGAGGACACGGTCCGCTACGACTGCGACCGCGAGTCGCAGGAGCGCTCGGACACGGGCAGGCTGTCGCGCTCGCAGTTCGTCTCGCTCATACTGATACTCGCCTCGGTCGCGCTTTGGTACACGGGCTATAACGCCGTCACGTCCAAATACTCCGTCTACGCGACCGACATTCTCGGCATCAGCTATTCAACGACGCTTCTGCTCGCTAACGCCGCCGCCGTCGTCACGTATATTCCGATAGGATTTCTCGCGTCCCGCATAGGGCGCAGAAAGTCTATCCTGATAGGCGTCGCCGCGCTTGCAGTTGCTTTCGGCGGCGCCGCCTTCATCGGACCCGGCACGTCCGTCATCGTAATGGATATATTGTTTGCACTCGCCGGCATCGGCTGGGCGACTATAAACGTCAACTCGTTCCCGATGGTGGTGGAGCTCGCCAAGTCCGGCGACGTCGGCAAGTACACGGGCTTCTATTACACCGCGTCAATGGCGGCGCAGATAGTCACGCCTATTCTGTCCGGCGTGCTGATGGACAACTTCGGCATGCGCGTCCTTTTCCCGTACGCCGCCGTGTTCGTCGTGTTCTCGTTCTGCACGATGCTGTTCGTCCGCCACGGCGATTCGAAACCGCCAAAGTCAAAATCGAAGCTCGAAGCGTTCGCCGACGCGGACGCAGACTGACGTATGGATATAAATATGAGATATCTGTTTCTTCTTATAATTGTTCCCGTACTCGCGCTGATTTATGTTTCCGCGATAGCGGGACGGCGGCGCCGCCCCGACGCGCCGGACTTTTTCCGCCGCCTCTATGCGCACCGCGGACTGTTCTCGCCGCAGGCGCAGAATAAGGTGCCGGAAAATTCGCTCGCCGCTTTCCGTCTCGCCGTCGAGCACGGGTTCGGCATCGAACTCGACGTACACGTATCCGCCGACGGCGAGCTGTTCGTGTTCCACGACGATACGCTGTCTCGCGCATGCGGCGAGAACGTGTTGGTGACGTCGCTCACGTATGATGAGCTTTCGTCGCGCTTCCTTTTCGGCAGCGGCGAACATATCCCGCGCTTCTCCGACGTGCTGAAACTCATCGGCGGCAAAGTGCCGCTCATCGTCGAGGTAAAATGCGCGCCGCGCGAGCCTGTCGCACCCGTCTGCGAGCGCGTCAAGCGCATGCTTGACGGATATTCGGGCGTGTACGTCATTGAGTCGTTCAATCCCGGCGTCGTACACTGGTTCCGCAAAAACGCGCCCTATGTGTTCCGCGGACAGCTCTCGGAGCAGTTTTTCACTCCCGGTCAACGCGACCCCGCGCGGTTCGCGCTCCATCATCTGCTCGTGAACATTCTCGGTCGTCCCGATTTCGTCGCCTACAACTGCCGCCACAGACGCGCGCTCGCGTTCCGCATATGGCGGCGTCTATACCGTATGCCGGCGGCCGGATGGACGGTCCGCGACGCGGACACGATGCGGACGCTCATACGCGAGGACGCCTACGACTGTCTGATATTTGAGGGGTTCGTGCCTGATGAAACATCGTTCTGAACGCATACTTTTGCGCGTCGGCTCCGTTTGCCTTATGCTCTCCGCCGCCGTATGCGCGATATATTTCACATGGCGCGCACAGGTAATGTCTATCGTGCAAAATCTTTCGCCGATGCAGTATCTTTTCAGCGACGACGAGCTCGAACATCGGCTTTCTGCGTTTGAAGCCGCCGACAACGTCTACGCCGCCGTCGCTGGCGCGGACAAGAAGTACGACGTAGGCAGTGATTTTCTCGATTTTCTGTTTGCCGATGAAAAAATAAACGCGTCCGGCACGCTGTCCGATTCGATCCGCAGCTACATCGACTCGAACGGCTACGACGACGACATGTGGGGCAAGCTGACGGGGCTTTCGTTCTCCGTCCTTTACGATATCTACACCGGGGCGGCGGACGACGGCGACGTTTGTGTGCTCGACGACATATATGGGCAGAAGACGACAACTCTCGCGTTCGGCGGCGACGTCAATCTGTCCTCCGACTGGTACAACATGGTGCGCTATCGCGAGATCGGTATCGAGGGCTGCTTCGATCCCGCGCTGCTCGCGATGACAAGCGACGCCGATATAATGTTCGTCAACAATGAGTTTTCTATATCGACGCGCGGCGCGCCGCTCGAGGGCAAAAAGTACACGTTCCGCGCCGACCCCGCCGACCTCGACATATACGACGCGCTCGGCGTCGACATCGTGTCGGTCGCTAACAATCACGTCTACGACTACGGTCCCGACGCGTTTTCTGACACGCTTTCGCATCTTGACGAGCACGGCACGCTTCGCGTCGGCGCTGGCATGAACGCGGACGAGGCGTCGCGGACGCTGTATATCATATCGGGCGGGCTGAAGATCGCGTTCTGTTCGGCGTCGTGCGCCGAGGTGAACAGGTTTACGCCCGTCGCAGACAACGACAAAGTGGGCGTATTCGGCATGTACGACCCCGAGGATTTCCTCGCCGCCGTCGCCGATGCGAAGTCGCACGCCGACATCGTTATAGCTTATGTGCATTTCGGCGTCGAGGGCTCGACCGATATCGACGACGGTCAGTCCGCGCTCGCGCACA
>CANPXS010000010.1 GCA_947586625.1 uncultured Clostridia bacterium
CACTTTAACGGGTACGCCATGACCTCCGTAAAAACGGAGAGAGCGAGAACCCCCGTTATGAGTATCGGGCCTACCCCAATACGGCGATGACAACCGGAAAGATAATGATACTTCCCTATGGGGCTGGCGGAGGACCCGGCAGAGGTGAAATCCCTATGATACGGTGTAGCACACTGTAACCTGTACGTTTCCCGACAGTGTCGTGGACAAATACTGTGAATTTTAGGTCGGAGCTGTGATAACGACAGCTCCGACGATACATAGCGGTTCACAGCTATGAATTCATATGAAAGGAGAAGAAAATGCAGAAATGCAGAACGATTGCCATATGCAATCAAAAAGGCGGGGTCGGAAAGACGACGACGGCACTGAATCTCGGCGTCGGTTTGGCGTCACAGGGAAAGCGTGTGCTGCTCGTGGACGCAGACCCGCAGGCAGAAACAAATGCACAAACGGGAACAGTACGAGCGACCAAGACGGCACAAGTTTCTTTTTCGGCAGGGAAAATACGACCGATACAGAAGTCGAAACCGAAACGAACGAACCGAAGTTTACAGTCGAATTTGAGTTTGTTACTGAGCCCGTAACGGAACATGAGATCGAACCCGAGACGACTGCACCGACAGAAACAAAACGCACAGAAGAAACGACAGATCCCGCGAAAAGCGAATCCGAAACCGATCCGCTTGTTCCGGTGGCAACAGCTCCCAAAACGGAATGCATACCCGAAGCTGAGTCATTTTCGACAACCGCCGAGATATTTTCGACGCATGCCGAAACAGAAGTGTTCCCCGGCACAGTGCCCGAGGCTGAACAGATACACGATGTCGAGTTCAACATCGACTATTGAGATACGATTTGTCAAGGGGAGTTTCTGCAAAAAAACATTTTTCTTCTCTTACTGTTGCGCGGTCCATATTCTCTCAAATACCTTGTGTACAAGTCTTTTACAGACATGCGCATTTTTTCTTACTTCATTTCTTCGCATCCCTATGATTGATGAAATAATAGAGCTTCCCGACTTTTTTTTTGTAAAAAGCCGGACGAAAAGCATACCGAACAGCGCTATAAATGGAAAGGTACAACAGACTTAGATAAAACTTTGATCCAAACTTTTTTGGATAAGAACGAATTAGAAACGTCGTGCCGCTGCTGCTTAGCCGGCGGTACGGCGTAAGTGCAAGCGACAATACTTCGCTTCAAAAAACATTGCGGACCTATTGAAAATCTCAGGGTGGGGGATGTTGTACTCATATAAAATATACCGATGTCGTTCATGACAAACACGTGCCGCAGAGATGCAGACAGTGAATACATATCATTTCCGAGCGGAAAGTGAATATATAAAACGAGCAGCCACGTAAATTATAATTTTATAGTGGCGAGAATATCTTTTTTTCTGTTTATTAGTGTAGAGAGTATAAAACAAACGTGGATGGAGCGCAGTGAATGGGAAACGATAACATCGCAGAAAACATACACAATACAGAGATCATGCGCGGATGTTTTGACGACAAAATGTGTGGGAGGGCGTATGCAGCTCGCGCTAAAAAACGTAACAAAGCGTTACGGCAAAAACGTTGCACTTGACGGACTGACGGTGACGTTTACCGCCGGCATATACGGCATACTCGGCGCCAACGGAGCCGGCAAGTCGACGATGATGAACCTTATCACGGACAACATCGCCCGCGACGGCGGGTCGATCACGTTCGACGGGCATGAGATACTCGAGATGGGCAGCGACTTCCGCGCCATGCTCGGATACATGCCGCAGCAGCAGGGCGTATACGGGGAAATGACGGTGGAGAGCTTCGTCACATACATGGGACGCCTCAAAGGGATACACGGGAAAAAGCTGTCGGAGCAGGTCGCGGACGTTCTGACGCTGACTAATCTCTACGACGTCAGACACAAAAAGATAGGCGGATTTTCGGGCGGCATGAAGCAGAGAGTGCTTTTGGCGCAGGCGCTTCTCGGCGACCCGAACGTGCTCATACTCGACGAGCCGACGGCGGGACTTGACCCGAAGGAGAGAGTCCGCATACGCGGCTTCATCGAAGAGCTTGCGCACGACAGGATCGTTCTCTTGGCGACGCATATCGTCTCCGACATCGAGTCGATAGCGAACGAGGTGATGCTTTTGAAAGAGGGAAAGCTGATACGCATGTCGCCGCCGGAGGAGCTTATCGCTTCGATACCGGAGACATGGGAGCCGGTCGCATACAGGCTTTCGCTCGAGGACGTATATATGTACTATCTTGGTGGATGATATGGGAGAATGGAAACGTATCTTTTGCAGTCCGAGGCGGCTTTTAACGCTCGGACTGCCGGCGGTTTTATCGGTAGTGTTCTTTTTCTTCGGCAGGATGCCGTATTTCGGAAAGGACTCGTTCGACGTGCTCATCAAAAATGAGCGATACTATGCCGATACGGTCGAAAGAGTACGGACGATGAGCGCCGACGACGCGTATTCGATGCTGGACGATGAGCGCAGACGTCTCGACGACTACTACCGGTGGCGGCAGAACGGCGGATATGTCGACTATATATCGGTGCCGCAGGAACAGTTTGAGTGCGAGCTGGCGGAAAACGAATATTTGTCGTCGCTGTCGGATCTCGGAAGAGAAGCGGCTGCGAGCGCGATCAGCGCCTCCGAGTCCCGGCTCGACGAGATAAGGGAGCAGCTCGACTACATATCGGGATATTCGGACTATCTCGACCGCATACAGAAGCAGGCGGCGATGCAGTCGATGACGTCCGTTTTCGGCAGTGCGAACACATTCTCGCACCGAAACATAGAAAAGACGGCGGCGGAGTTCGACACGCTGCGCGGCGTCGAGGTCAGATTCGGCGCCGACAGAGCGTACGAGGGATGGATAGAATTTGAGCTCGCGGACTATCTCTATCTTTTCGTCATAGTGATATTTGTATTTGCGTTTTTGGAGGAGAAGCGCGCGGGGCTTTCGGGAGTCGTGCGCTCGTGCAGATACGGCAGAGCGCAGCTCTGCGCCGTGCGCGTATGCATACTCGCGTCCGCGTCGGTTTTGGGCGTCGTTCTCATATACGGAGCCAACCTCATATTATCCGTGCTTCTGTCCGGAAACTTCACCGACATGGGACGGAGCGTGCAGTCGCTCGAATGCTTCCGCACTTTGACGGAACATGTGACTGTGGGCGGGTGGATAGCGGAATATCTGCTCGTTAAAGCAGCGTCGGGATTTACGGTCGGATTGCTTTTATGGTGCGTGCTCGGCGTGATAACGAACGCGCAGTATTCGACTGCGGTACTCGGTGTCGTCGTCGCGGTCGAATATGCGCTTTTCGCCTTTTTGCCCGTGCAGAGTATATTCAACCCCGTAAAATACTTCAATCTGTTTTCGTATATAAGAACGTCCGAGCTCTACACCGAATATCTGAACATAAACCTGTTCGGGTATCCGTTCGGCATACGGCAGCTTGCGCTTTGCTCGCTTCCCGTATTCGCGGCGGTGTTTTTAGCACTTGTGCTCCTCACATCGTGGAAGCGCCGCCCCGAGGGCAGCCGCAACGTGCTGTCGCGCATCGCGGTCATGTTGGATACGGCAGCCGACAAAATGCGCCGCCGTCTGAGCGTCGGCGGCTGGGAGACGTATAAAACGCTCGTTTATCAGCGCTGCATATTCATAATCGCCATCGTTGTCATAGCGGGCGGCAGCCTCGGATTTACGCGTTCCGTCGAGGTGAAAAACGACGACGTGTGGTATAGCGCATACCTTAGAGACATAACGGGACCGATAACGTCAAAGACGGACGAGTACATCAAAACGGCGCGAGAGAACGCGGCGAGAAACGACGAGCTGATGCGGGCGCTCGACCGTGTGGAGACGCATATAAACGAGCTTCGGGAGAATGCGGCGGCTGACGGAAACGGATACGAACCGTGGATCGCGGACGACAAACCGCTCCGTGCCGTATACGGACCCGACGCCGTCGACGCGCAGTGCATAAACGCCGCTGTGGCGATGGTGTTCGTCATATTCCTGTGCGCGGCGATGATGCCGTTTGAGCAAAAATCGGGCGTCGTCTTTATGCTGCGCTCGCAGAAGCGCGGACGAGCAGGCGTGCTCGGGCAGAAGCTGCTGCTCGCGGCGGCGATGACGGCGGTCGCGTTCGGCTCCGTCTATATGCGCGAATATACGGTCTTCACCGTTTCATTCAGCGGAGTTGATATAAACGCGCCGATAAGGGCGTTCGAATGTATGGCGGACTCGCCGTTCAACGTCAGGCTGTGGCAGTACCTTTTGATACTCTATATACTGCGGTACGTGATGATGTTTGCGCTCGCATGCACCGTTCTTTGCGTAAGCTCGTACATAAAGACGGTCGAAACATCCTATATCGCGCTGACGGTTCTTTTCGGCATACCGGCGCTCCTTTATTCGCTCGGAGTTTCGGCTATGAGATATGTGTCGCCGGTGCGCGCCGTATCGGCGGCGGAGCAAATGTGGGCGTATTTCAGGGACGGAGGCGTGCATCATCTTATACCGCTCGCGGTATGGGCGGCAGCGGGGGCTTTGACGCTCACACATCTGATATTCAAATGGTGCATGAATAAACGACAGCGCGCAGGTGTGTGATGCGGCTGTCAAAAAAATACATCTATGGAGGAAAATACATGAAAAAACTAACATTAACAGCAGTATCGCTGCTGCTCGCATCGTCGACGTTTCTGTCCGCGTGCGCGAAGAGGAGTGGCGGCGCGTATTCGTCCTCGTCAGACCGCGAAAGCAGCGAGCCGTCCGTCATGTTCGATAATGTCGTTGAGCGCGGAGGCGCGCTCGACTGCGACCTGTCGCGGCTTTTAACGTTCAGAGCGGGCAGCGGCATATGCTCCACGGGCAGCGTCGTCTATACGTGCTCGGGAGATATGATAAACTTCTTCGACAAGTCCTCGGGACTATCGATGCCGCTGTGCGGCAAGCCCGAATGCGATCACGCAACGGACATCTGCAACGCATACGTCGGAAAATGCGACGCTCTGAGTATTTACGACGGCAGGCTCTATTGGGTGTCCGACGCAGACGACGGCATAAACAGCAGTATCATGTGCAGCGATCTCGACGGAACGAACCGCAGGCCCGTCGCGGCGTTTGAAAAGAAATCAATCGGCGACGTTATAAGCAACAGGGTGATGTTCTTCCATCGCGGATATCTGTATGTGTTTGGCAACGGGGCATCGGGCACGGGTCTTTTGTCTGTGTCGCTGTCGGACGGCGAGGTGAAGAAAGTGTTTGAAGGGTCTTTCGGATCGGGCGTCGCAAAGCCTGTGGGCGACGAGATATACATCATAATAAGCAGCGTCGACGGACGCGATCTTCAGAATTCCGTATGGGGCATCGAGCACCTGGAAGCGCACCGTGTCAATCTTACGTCGGGCAAGTCGGAGCGCATATTTTCGTTTGACAGCGGCGACGAAAACATAAGCTACGAATGCTGGGACTTCATGCCAGTGCCGGGTGACGGCATCTATTATCTGTGCACGTATGAGTTCAAAAAGACGGAGGGCAAGGGCGACTATACGTCGACGGCGTCGCTTATGAAGTATTCGTTTTCGACGGGAGAAGTTGAGGAGGTGGCAGCGCATCTTTCAGCGGACGGATTCGACGCGTTTTCATTTATGGATCTGATGTTTACGAGCGAATGCATTATCGGAAAAGGAGGCGGCTGTATAAACATGTTCGACTATGACGGCAAATACATCGGGAAGGTGCCGCATGCCTCGGCAAGCTCATCGGCGGTGTACGTGGACGACGAATACATGTATATGCGCGAAATTGTGATGGAGAACGGCAGTCCGTCCGATAACTCGTATTTTGTCGGTTTGCCGCTTGACGGCGGCGACGAGATTTTCGTCGGGTAAGCATGACCGTTGACTAAGACCATGTCATCCTCCGGGTATGGAGAATAAGGTATTTAAAATATGAAAGTTTTAATTTCATTGCCATAATTGTGGTCGTACTTTGGCTGTAACGGGATATATCAGCGGACACCCCATCGGGAGCATTCAACTATGAGCGTATCGAATTCAAAGTCAAACTGACGGAATCTTTGCCTGAAAAAAGCTCGCCTATTTGCCGAACACGCTGCAGAATACTTGGCGAAAGCGATTCAAACTCTCTCTTTGCTCTGACTATTGTGAGAACCGCAAAACCAAATCGATAAAACGTCTAAAAAGCGGAGATATTAAATATTCGACGTCACTTGGAAAAACAATGCCGACAGAATCTTCCTATGTTGAATTTTCCGGCGGTTATACGCACCATCTTCTCTGTCTCCATAGTTGCTTTTCAATTTGCCGCAAATGAACTGCGGCGATATATTCGGCGGCATATACCACCTTTTACATATCACAGCTTAAGACGTGATTTGTCAAGGGGGTCCTGCAAAAATAACTGCATGCAGCAAAGGCAGACATTTGATGCATGCAGTTATAGATATCGTATAGGTATAAAGAATATAAATAATATGCAGATTTAACAGAAAAGAACAGCTTTATTTCAGTCGCACAGTTATCTTGATAAACTGAAAGTCGGCTTGGCAAAAGTAGAAGCTTATTCACTATATGCCAGATTAACTGAAGGTTCGGTGTGCCGCATTTTTGCTTTTTCTTAAATGTAGCACTCTTTTTAGTATTGACACCTCATTTTTCTTATCTGAGCAAATGATGCGACCGCCAGCGCGATGAATACGGCCGCAGTCACGACGAAATGCATTTCGGATGACGATGTGATGTCCGGCGATATGCCGTATTCAAGCGCTTTGTCGATGTAGTGAAAACGGAAGTACCATTCGCACGCGGCAACGGGCAGGCAGCACACTGCCGCCGATACGCCGTTTCTCATGTGGATTGAGATGATACCCGACAAAAGACCCCCCGCCAACCCCAAAAGCGAGAGCGCGAAAAGCTGCGACGCATAATATTCCAAAAACGTAACGCCGCGATATGCGTCGACAGCCGCGCCTTTCAGCTGCGCCATCGCGGAGCCGATCTCACAGTCGTAAAATCTCCCCACATCCCAAAACGAAAACAGTGTGAGCGCGCAGATGACGCCGACCGCAACGATGAGCACGCTCGCTATAGCGACGGCGGAAATTTTACAAAGGAACAGTTTCCTGCCCGATTTTGTCGTGCAAGTCAGCGCTTCCGTGCCGCTTTTCACCTCCGACACGCCGTAAGGAATGATGAGCGCGAGCGAGGCGACGGAAAACATCGCGACTATACTCAAATTGCTTCGCAAAAGCGAAAGCATATCGCCTCCGAGCACGTCGTAGCGTTCGTACATATCTATCCCGTCTATCACCGCCTGATACGATTTTATGAACCCGATCGGGAAGTCGGCGCCGTTGAGCCTCATCTGACCGTTGACGCACGACCATTCGTAAATTTGATCCGCCTCGGATATCGTCCTGTCCATGTCGTCGCCGTAGAACTCTGCCCTCTCCGCGTCAAAGTGCGTTCCGATACGCGCCAATACCTCGTCGTTTTCGGCGGCCTCGGCAACATCAGCGATAAGGTTATCTCTGCGGCACTGCAAGTCCGGCAAGTCGTCGTCAGTCAACGTCCGCCCGTACGTGTCGAGCAGAAAGTCCTGAAACAGCGCGTCCGTGCTGAAACCGTCGTAAAGCGTGAACTTATCGGGATAATCCTCCGTGTGCGTGAGCTTCACGGCGGCAGCCTGATTTTTCGGTACGTTGAAGCATAAAACCGCCAAAAGAACAGCCGCGACCGCGCAGTATCTTATCCCGAATATCTTTTTCATCTCATGAAATATTATCTTTATCACCAAAGATCCTTTCTGCGGAAATACCGCCGCGCGAAAAACAAAATAATCATTCCCGCCGACAGCCATGCCGCCGCGACTGCGCACTCGAACAACGGCGCGGAATAACAGTCGGGAGTGTAAGAGAACAGCTCTCCCATGCGGAATAGAAGTTTTCCGTCCTTAAACTTCAACAAAAGCGCCATGGGATTCCCCGCAAGTATAAGATTTCCAAGCGTCATAGTCCCCGTGCACATGCGCTGAAACAAGATCATAATACCGACAACGGCTCCCATTACGGCGAGTCCAAAATATGAGTTTGACTGATAATTCCCGACTGCGGCGGACAGCAGCGTCATCACGACCGGCACAGCATATCCGACGAAAATGGTCGCAGCGAGATATTGTAACTCCGTCATAGACGATTTTGGGAGCTGCCCCGGGTAGACGGAAGCTGCAACGTACGACGACAGCGACACTCCCTGCCGGGTGAGAATGAAATATGCAGTCAGCGAGGCCGCCGATATTGCGGCGTATAGAACCGTCATAACACCGACGGCGGACAGCGTCTTTATCAGATTGAGCCGCCGTCCCGTGCGTGTGCAGTATACGACAGATGCCGTCCCGTGCGCGAACTCGACCTCGAGCGACCGCAGTACGATATAGACAGAAATTATTGCCGTCTCGATAACGACGGCGGGCAGGAGCATGCCGTAAAGCGTCTCCCGCGCATTTGAAAAACGGAACGGTGAAAACTGCGCCGTCTCGCCGTTTTTGTTCATCTCTACGATCCTTTCGTGTGCATCTTCGACCTGAAACGTGAACATACTGCCCCGGCTCGCGGCAAATGTGTCGAGCGCAAAGTGATAATTCCCGTCGAGCACGGCACGCCCGTGAGACGCCATCTGCATTTGAAGTATCATCACTTCGTAGTCGTTCTCGTCGCCGATACAGCCGCGCAAATATAAAACGTCTATGTCGTCCGTCTCCCCGCCGTACAGCGCCGTATAACGCTTCTGCGCATTTTGCAGCTTTGAGTTACAGTCTTTCTCAAAGATCGCGACGGAGTCCTCCGTGACGGGACCGCAATTCTCCCCGAGCCATATGCAGCGGTCGGCGTCGGGCGCGTTTGCAAAGACGAGCATGAAGTTTATCAAAACAGAGACGGCGGCAAATATCCATAAAAGCTTGTCCGACAGAATGCGGCGAAATTCAAATCCCAATATCCTCATACCGCTCACCTGTACGACAAAAGGAACACGTCCTCGAGCGTCGGCGTCACCGCACGCGCGTCAGTCGGTGCGTCACCGCCCGTGAAGCGCACCGTCACCGAATCGCCGTCCTGACGCCGTGCGAGTACCGTGTGCGACCGCTCAAATTCTTCGATTTCTCCCTCGTGCAGAGATGCTTCGAACACGCGTCCGTCGAGTCGTCCGCATAGCTCCTGCACCGTTTCCTCCGTCAACACATGATGATCTTTCAGGAATATCAGCCTGTTCGCTATGCTCTCCACGTCGGAGACTATGTGCGTTGAAAGAATTATGATCTTGTCCTTTGACATATCGGAGAGGATGTTGCGGAACCGCACGCGTTCCTTCGGGTCGAGCCCCGCCGTCGGCTCGTCGAGTATGAGCAGCATAGGATCGTTGAGCAGCGCCTGCGCGATCCCGACACGCTGTATCATTCCGCCCGAAAACTTCTTCATCTTCTTCCCGCACACATCCGACAGCCCCACAAGCTCCAAAAGCTGCGGTATGCGACCGCGCGCCGTTTTCCTGTCGAGTCCCTTTAGCGCTGACATATATGACAAATACTGCTTCGGCGTATACTGCGGATAGTATCCCATCTCCTGCGGCAGATATCCGAGATGTTCACGGTATCGGGCGCCGAGCTTTCCTATCTCCGTGCCGTTCCACAGTATCTCGCCGTCGGTCGGAAACGTCAGCGTCACGAGCATTTTTAAAAGCGTCGTCTTTCCCGCTCCGTTCGGAGCTAAGAGCCCGTAAACGCCCGGCGTGAAGTTGAGCGTGATATTTTCAAGCGCCGTAAATTTGCCGTATTTTTTCGTCACGTTTTTTATCGAAAGCATATTGTCACCCCCCTGTATTTTGTCATGCGGCGCGCCGCTCGGTTTTATAAAGTCTCCTCGCCGCGTTCATGGATACTGCGGCAAATACCGCGACGCTGAAAACGAGTATGAGCGCAAGCTGCCACGTGCTTATTGCCGCTGTCGCGGCGGTATGCTTATCATCGGCAAGAAAGAAGCCGGAGCCGACGAGCCAGATAAGCATCATAATCGAGAGCGGCAATCGGCTGCTCGTGACGGACATGAGAAACAGCGCCGCCGCGCCGACAAGGAACATCGCGGAAAAAGAAGAGAGATAGAGACGCACGACAAAGCCGTAATGCGGGAAAAGCGTCACGCCCGCGAGAAGCACGAGCGCCGAATTGAAGATGATGCACAGCCACAGACGTGCAAAACAGATCCTGTCGGGCGTGTATTTGCATGTCTTTTCTATTTCCGCCGTTGATCTGTCGCTGTTGTGCAGTTCGTGCAGCGCGAACGATATTAAGGGAACCGGAGATAATGATGTCATGAGCGCGGTCGGATCCATTGTGTGTGATGTCGACATACCGAGCACCGACACCGCGCCGCCGAATATAAACGTCGATGCGATATAGAATAACGCGTCGCCGACCGAGCGGAAGTATACTACGACCCGCCAAAACCCCGCGTCGAGTATTTTTTGCTTTTGCACATAGTGTGACGACGCGGCCCGGCACGTTGCCTCGATTTCGCTTTGCTCGATCTCGGGGACGCACTCGCTTTTGAGCATGCGTGCGATTTTTTCTTCAAATAAACGCTGACCGTCCGTGTTTTTCATTTTATTCATCGTATCCCTCCAGCTCCTTTTTCAGCTTGTCCAGTCCGTAGCGCAGACGCGCCTTTACGGTCGTCTCGCTCGCACCCGTGATCTTTGATATCTCCGATATCGAAAAATCGCTGTAATAGCGCAGTATAACGGCTTCTCTCTGCTTCTGCGGCAGATGTGAGAGCGCGGTCTGCAAATCAGTTTTGACTGATATATTTTCGATATCGTCACCGCACGCGGCGTATTCATCCGTCAGCTCCGTGTACTCGGGACGGCGTGAGCGCGTGCGGTAATAGTTTTTCAGATGATTTGACGCTATCGCGAACAGCCAGTTCTCAAACGGTTTTTGCGGTCGGTATTTCGATATGTTCGTTATCATTTTGATGAATACCTCCTGCGTCAGGTCCTTCGACTGATGACAGCAGCCGGTATTCTTATAGAAAAACGCGAAAACGAGCCGGTAATAACTGCAAATCAGGCTGTTCATCGCATCGCCGTCGCCGTCCCGGGCTTTTATTATCAGTTCTTTTTCATCCATGCCGCATACCATCTCCCGTCACTGTATATAACACCGCTCATAAGAAAAAAGATATGTTTTCGATAGAAATTTTTTTGATTTGCACATATCCTCTCGATTTTCACATATATCATTTTAAAAAAGTTATAATTTTTCGTCCATTATGCCTTTTTCCATGAGTTTTTAAGTCATAGTGTTTTTATCGTTCATGTTCGCGGCGTTTCGGTTTAGTTTGCACTTGCTGTGTCTGCATCTGCTTTTGACGCAGATGCTCTCGAACGGCAAAAAAGCGTCTGTCAGTTCGTTTTCGTCAAGACCGGCGCGGTTCCGATGAGAACGAGGAAACCGCATATGGCAGCGATACTGTCAACTTAGATCACATATCAGCTGACGACGATGATGATACCGAGACAGAGGAGAACGAAAAAAGCTGCGGATTCTTGACGGAGAACGGCGCTGATGCTCGCACGTGTGACGCTGTGGTACGTTTCCGGGAAAGATCGGTGGCGCGGGCGTTATATCGGCATGAAATATTTTAACAGATCTGACGGCGTCATGATTACTTTTTTTCAAAAAACGAACGAATCGGCGACTGAAAAGCGCTATAATAAGTAGGGGAGAATATATGATGCAGATATATGACCCAAAGTGCGGTAAAATTCAGTAAATTAAATCAGCAATATACGTCGGTATAATTATTTCGGAAACATTATTTTACGCATTACGCCTCTTTTGAAGAACTGACCGGCGCTGTCGACTTTGAAATATTACATCCGTCGAACGGAAGCCACTGCAGAATATCGGATATATATAATGAACACATCGGATGTCGGCGAATGCACCTGCCTGTTTTGTCAGCCGAATACTTTGATCATATCGGACAGACATATAGTCGGTGCAGGAGAGATAATCGGAAACATGAGGCTGTATTCTATGGACGGCAACATCCGGTCAATACTAAAGACTGTGATCGAAACAAACTAAAGTTGACATTCTTCGACTTAAGCTGTATATTTTTTCGGACATGTTCCTTTACTTCGTTTGAATGTTTGGTTGTGGTGACTTCATTCTGTCAGAAGCACGGGAACATGTCTATTTTTTTGCCCCAGTTTCTTTTTGCGAAATTTATTATACGTTATCAAAATCCCACCAACTCGAAAAAGTTTTCCTTCCCCCGCGCATATAATGACAAAAAACGACTGCACGGAGGGAATACACTGTGGGAGAACAAATATCGAATAGGACGCGCGCATCGTGCGAGCGCGAGCTTTCGCGGCTGCGGGAGCGCGAGAAAAAGCGCGGCGCGCGCGAACGCGGACATCATTTCGAACTGCCGCTGCCGGAAAAAGTCAAACGGCTGCTCGACGCGTCGTTTGCGAAGGTGTTCGACGTCGTTTTCGTCCACGGCGGCGCCGTCACCGTCGGAAAAACGGAGCGCATAAAGGAGAGCTTCGAGGTGCTCGACTATGCCGTCGGGCACCGCGGACAGAGA
This sequence comes from uncultured Clostridia bacterium, assembly GCA_947586625.1. Taxonomy (GTDB): domain Bacteria; phylum Bacillota; class Clostridia; order Oscillospirales; family CAG-272; genus DTU064. The sequence goes on from CANPXS010000010.1 coordinate 12,685, forward strand.
CGCGACGTGAAACGTCTCCGCAAAAGCTCGCGCCGCGCTAACCGCGCACTATCGGCGCTGACGGCGGCGGAGGGGATAACGCTCGGCGCGCTCGGCATCGGCGTGCCGGACGCGGCGCTGTTCACGACCGTGCTTCTGCGCGGCGTGTTCCGCACGGCGCTGCGGTTCGGAGTCGACATAAACGACGCGGGTGAGCGTTATCTGCTCCTATGTATGATGGAAGCGTCGCTGCTCGACGGCGGCGCGTTCGCGGACGCCGACCGAAAAATCGACGAAATGCTGACGTCGCCGCATACGCCGACAGAGCGCGAGACTCGGGAGCAGTCGAGACGCACCGCGCACGCGCTGTCGGACGCGATGATGACGATGAAATTCGTGCAGGGCGTACCGATAGCGGGCATCGCGGGCGGCATGCACGACCCGGTCTGTTACAGACGCGTCGTCGGCTACGTCGAGGAAAAGCTCTATAAACGCTATCTGCTCGCGCACACGGACGGATAATGCCTGAATTGCGCGCTCATTTTCTTTTTAAAGTTTCGCCGCAAATCTATTTACTTTTGACGCGAAAGCTGATAAAATAGAAAGAACGAATGACCGCCGCCGCGGAAAGCAAACGAAAGGGGACACCATGACCGATTACAGATACATAATCGCGAAAAATCTCATAAGTCTGCGTGTCTCGGCGAAGCTGACGCAGGCGGAGGTCGCGGCGCGCCTTTCATACTCGGACAAGGCGGTGTCGAAATGGGAGCGTGCCGAGAGCATGCCCGACGTCGCGGTACTCAAAACGATAGCGGACATGTACGGCGTCACCGTCGACTATCTGCTCGAGGAGCACGACAAATCCGAGCTGCCCGAGACCGAAAAGCCGCGGCGCAGGATGACGCGCAATCAGACGCTCATAACGCTCATATCGCTGCTCGGGATATGGTTCATCGCCGTATCGTCGTTCGCGGCATGCTACGCATACGGCATCGTGGCGTGGCAGCTTTTCGTTTGGGCGGCACCCGTGTCCGCAGTCGTGGCGCTCGTTTTATGCTGCGTGTGGAGCGGACGGCTGTGGTGCTTTACGTGTACGTCGCTCGTCATATGGACGATAGCGATGGCGCTGTTCGTGACCATCATGAAGCAGCGCAGCATATGGCTCGTTTTCGTCGCCGCCGCGATACTCGAGTTGACGACGCTGCTCGGATTCGGTATTCATCCGGCAAAAAATTACAGGGACAAGCTGCCTAAGAAAAAAGAAAAGAAAAAGAATAAAGATAAAGACGCGGACGGCACGGGCGGCGGGGACGGAAGCGCGGAGGCGGCGCATGAATAAAAAACTTCCCGAGCTGCTTTCCCCGGCAGGCAACATGGAAAAATTCCGCGCCGCCGTAAGATACGGCGCCGACGCCGTATACATATCGGGCAAATCGTTCGGCATGCGGTCCGCATGCGACAATTTCACACGCGAGGAAATATACAAGGCGACGGAACACGCGCACGAAAACGGACGGCGGCTCTACGTCACCGTCAACATAATGCCGCGCACGGAGCAGTACGGCGAGCTTGCGTCTTATATCGACATGCTCGCGGACGCGAAGGTCGACGCCTTGATCGTTTCCGACATCGGCGTCGTTGACCTTGTGCGCGAACGCGCGCCGGGACTCGAAATACACATATCGACGCAGGCGTCGGCGGTGTCGGCATCAGCGTGCCGCGCATGGCACAGACTCGGCGCGAAGCGCGTCGTACTCGCACGCGAGCTGACGCTCGACGAGATACGGGAGATAAGGGCGAACACGCCCGACACGCTCGAGATTGAGGCGTTCATACACGGCTCGATGTGCATATCGTACAGCGGCAGGTGCCTGCTTTCCAACTATTTCACGGGTCGCGACGCGAACAGGGGCAACTGCTCGCAGCCGTGCAGATGGAACTACAAGGTCAAAAGCGTCGAGATAATGGAGGAAAAGCGCCCCGGCACGCTGATCCCCGTCGAGGAACACCCGGAGGGGACGTTCGTCATGAGTTCGCGCGACATGTGCATGATAGAGCATGTGCCGGAGCTCGTCGAGGCGGGCATCGACAGCTTCAAGATCGAGGGACGCGTCAAGAGCGCGTACTACACGGCGGTCACGACGAACGCGTACAGGATAGCGATCGACAGCTACGGCAGGGAAGGGGACGGATACGTCTTTGACGAGCGCCTTATGCGCGAGCTCGAAAGCGTGTCGCACCGCGAATACTGCACGGGATTCTTCTACGGCGCGCCGAACGAGGGCGCGAACACGGTCAGCTCGGGCGGATACCTGCGCGACAAATCATATCTTGCGACAGTACTTTCATATGATAAAACTGCGGGCGCGGCGCGTATGTGCCAGAAAAACAAGCTCTGCCTTGGCGACGAGGTCGAGATCGTATCGCCGGGACATGTCGGAAGACGGTTTATTGTGACAGAGCTGACAGGCGTCGACGGCGAGACGATAGACTCGACGCCGCACCCGGGAATGGAGTACACGGTGAATATGCCGTTCGACGTAGAGCCGGGCGACATACTGCGTTCCGTATAAAACTTTTTGGAGTGTGTCTTTATGGATTTTCTTGAGCTTGTAAAGGCGATATTTTACGGCATCGTCGAGGGCATCACCGAATGGCTGCCCGTGTCGAGCACGGGACATCTCATACTGTTTGAAGAATGGATACCGTTCAATGGGCTCAGCGACAGCTTCCTCGAAATGTTCCGCGTCGTGATACAGCTCGGCGCGATACTTGCCGTCGTGGTGACGTATTTTGACAAGCTGTGGCCGTTCGGCAAAAATAAGACCGAGAATCAGAAGCTCGCGACGTGGCATCTGTGGTTCATCGTCGTCGTGTCGGTGATACCGTCCGCGGTGCTCGGACTGCTCCTCGACGACTGGTTCGACGCTCACTTTTATAACGCACCCGTCGTGGCATCGACGCTGATAATATACGGCGTCCTCTTTATCATAATCGAGCGTTACCGCGCCGACAAGGAGCCGACGATCAAAAGCCCGTATAAGATACCGATAAAGACCGCGCTTTTGATAGGCGCGTTTCAGGTGCTTGCGATAATACCGGGCACGTCGCGGTCGGGCTCGACGATACTCGGCGCGATGCTTCTCGGACTGTCGCGCACTGCGTCGGCGGAGTTCTCGTTCTTCATGGCTATACCGACGATGCTCGGCGCGAGCGGACTCAAAGCAGTCAAATACGCGCTCGACGCGGAGACAGCGATGACGTCGACGGAATGGGGCGCTCTCATAATCGGATGCGTCGTCGCGTTTGTCGTGTCGATGTACGCGATACGATTCCTCACCGACTACGTCAAAAGGCACACGTTCTCGTCGTTCGGCGTATACAGAATAGTGCTCGGCGCCGTCGTTCTCGCGACGGGATTTCTTCCGAAATAAATTCAACGCGCGGCGGATGACTGCCGCGCGTTTTTTATGTAATGTGATCATGTCACTATCACTTCCGCGAAGCGGACGCGCCGCCGTCCAAGTAAAGGCAACGAGCCGTCAGGCTTCGCGGCGTCAAATTCGCGCACTATGCTCATGCGCTGTTCGGCGCATCCATCGTCAAAACGCAGACACGTCGCTCGGACGGCGCACTCGACGTGTCGCGAGGGAGCTGTTCGCAGGAAGTGAACGCGCGGTGTTCTTTTGGAGAGGGGGTTCGGGGGAGGACCTTTTCTTTAATGAAGAAAAGGTCCTCATCCCGCACTGTCTCTTTCTTGCGAGAAAGTCCCCCTTGTCAAAAACCTGTTCGAAGGTGTGAAAGACGTCACCACGTCAGATAGGCAAAGGTAGTTGCCGGTGGGTACGTACCGCACGATGAACCGCGTGTGAGCAGTATCTCCTCACTGCGTTCGGAGCTACGACACGTTTTCGCTTCGCGAAAAGTGTGGGAGATGCCAGTTTCGGAAACGGGTGAGCAGTAGCGCGAAAAATAATACATAAATTTGTGAAAAGCACTTGACAAATCATCAAATTTGTGGTATAATATAGACGGTTAAGGGAAGAGGTGTTCGCAAGCCCAGCGGGGGAGCCTGCGAACAGCTCCCTCGCGACTCGTCGAGTGCGCCGCCAAAACGTCGTGTCTGCGTCGGACGATGGGAGCGTCGAGCATCGCACGAGCATGGTGCGCGTAGGTGACGCTGGGAAGCCTCCGGCGCGACGCTATTATTTGATCGACGGATGAGGCGCTTTGTAAAAAATGTGGAAAAGATTGTAATGATAACGGCGGACGCGGGCGGCGGTAAATAATTTTGCATATAATGGGCAGAATTTATGTAAACGAAGTATAGCAGATTCGTTCGGCGCGCATCAAATCGCGCGTAAACTATTGCAAATAAATGACGGATATGTTATACTTTAATATGTATTTCCATTTTCGGAGGGAACGCTTTGAGACCGCTTGCGGCGCGCGCTGTATGTATAATATCTGCCGTTTTGTCGGCGGCGCTCCTTCTCGTGTGCGCGCACGGCGAAAATGATGATGAAGCTGTCGGGGAAACGGTCGATACAGTGAATGTCGACGCGCGTGCGCTCGACATCGGCGTCGCTGCCGACGACGCGGCGTGCGATGTGAAAGTACTCACCGACGGCGCAGAAAAGACGTATACGGCGCTCGCGTCCGGCAGCTCGGTCACGGTGACGTCGACGGACGGCACGCCGATAGGCTCGCTGTACGTCATATTCGACCGCGTGTACGGGGACTGGACGCTGTCGGGCATCGACGGCGAGGGCAAGGTCCACACGGTCGGCTGCGGCGGCGACATGTTCCTTCACGAATACGTCGACGTGAAAGGCGAGCTCGGCGGAGATTTTTCGTTGGTGACGATGACGTTTGCAGGCGGCGACGCGTCGCTCTCCGAGCTGTACGCGTTTTCGGCGGGGCGTGTGCCCGATTGGGTGCAGATATGGAAGCCGCCGTGCGCGCGCGCCGACTTGATGCTCGCGACGACGCACGTCGACGACGAGCAGCTTTTCTTCGCGGGCGTGTTGCCGTACTATGCGGGCGAGCGCGGATATGCGGTGCAGGTCGTGTATTTCACCGACCCGTTCAAGTATCACGACAGACCGCACGAGCAGCTGAACGGGCTGTGGACCGTCGGGGTGCGCAATTATCCCGTATGCGGGCAGGTCGTTGACGAATACTCGGAATCGTCAAAGGACGCGTATGCGATAGAGGGAAAGCACGGGCTGACGAAGGACGACATGGTGCGTTTCCAGGTAGAGATGATAAGGCGGTTCCGTCCGCACGTTATCGTCGGACACGATTTTGACGGCGAGTACGGGCACGGGCAGCACATGATAAACTGCGAAACGCTGACGGAGGCGCTGCCGCTCGCGGCGGACGCGTCCTACGACGCGGACTCGGCGGAAAAATACGGCGTGTGGGATGTGCCGAAGACGTATATACATCTGTGGGGCGAAAATGAGATAGTCATGGACTGGGACGTGCCGCTCGACGCGTTCGGCGGCAGGACCGCGTTTGAAATGACGCAGGAAGGGTTCCGGTGCCACAAGTCGCAGCACTGGACGTGGTTTTACGGCTGGATATACGGCAAAAACGGCAAGGCGATATCGAAGGCGACGGACATCAAGACGTATTCGCCGTGCAAATACGGGCTCTACCGCACGAGTGTGGGAGTCGACACGGGGGAAGTCGCCGACATGTTCGAGAATATACCGCAGTCGTACGCGGAGATAGACAGAGCCGAAATGGAATCTATGGCGGCAGCCGAGGCGCAGCATGCGGCGGAGGAGTCGTCGCGCGCGGAGTCGGCGAGGGAAGAGTCGCGGAGAGTCGCAGAAAAAGAAAAGGAAAGGGCGCGCGCAGAGTCTGCGGCGCAGACGCCGGGGAGCGCCGAAACAGAGCAGGAACGCGGACGCGGCGGATGCGCGTCTATGTTTGCATCGTCGGGCGCTGTGTGCGTTATTGCGGTATCGGTCGCGGCAGCGTCTGCGGTCGGCGCAAAAAAGAAAAGATAAACGGAAAAAACAGGTAGATATAGATGGAGAGTTGTGATTTCACGCTGATAATACCGTCGCTCGATCCGGACGAGAAGCTGTCGGCGACGGTACATGAGGCGATAGACGCCGGCATCGACGATATAATCCTCGTCGACGACGGGAGCAGGGGCGAGCGGAGGCATTTTTTCGATGAGCTCGGGCGGCTCGACTGCGTGACGGTGTTGACGCATGAGACGAATCGCGGAAAGGGCGCGGCGCTCAAGACGGCGTTCTCGTATTTTCTCGAAAACAGAAGCGGACGCGCGGGAGTCGTGACCGCCGACGGCGACGGTCAGCACAAGACGTCGGACATTATAGCGTGCGCGAAGGAGATGACGAAGGACGAGCATGCGGTAGTTCTCGGGTGCCGCGATTTCTCGCTTCCCGAGGTGCCGAAAAAGAGCCGCTTCGGAAATACTCTGACGTCGGGCGTTTTCAAGTTTTTATGCGGCATGCGTATTTCCGACACGCAGACGGGACTGCGCGCGATACCGGCCGAGTTTTTGCCGATAATAATCGAGGCGAAGGGGTCGAGGTACGAGTTTGAGACGAACATGCTGCTTTTGATGAACATGCGGCGCATACCGTACCGCGAGGTGAAGATCGAGACCGTCTACATCGACGAAAACGCGTCGTCGCATTTCAGACCCGTGCGCGATTCGCTCCGCGTATACGGCATCATTTTCAAATACATAGGCAGCTCGATTTTTTCGTCCGTCATAGACGTCATCGTGTTCCATCTGCTCGGCATGCTGCTCTCGGGCGCGGGCGCGGCGGTGAATGTCGTGAACTCGGTATTCCACAGCCACATATCGGAGGCGGCGCTGGCCGGTTCGGGCATCGTGTGGCTTGAGACATTCTTGCAGACGGCGCTCGCGAGAGCGGTGTCCGCGACGGTGAATTTTACCGTCAACAAGCACGTCGTGTTCGGCGGCGTCAGCGACGTGAAGCGCGCGTATGCGCGGTATGCGGTCGTGGCGGTGTCGATGATGCTTTTGTCGTGGGCGTCGGTGTCGGTGCTGCTGTTTGTGACGGGACTCGGGAATGCGACGGCGGCGAGGACGCTCATCAAAATACCGGTAGACATACTTCTGTTTCTGCTCAGTTTCCGTTTGCAGCAGAGATGGGTATTTGCGGACCGTAAAAAATAAGCGGATAAAGGCGGGGGTCATATATGGCGGATAGCGAAAAAGATATAGAAAAAATAGATAATAATATAGATAATACGGGAACGGAAAACGCAAAGGCGGCGAATGATGCAGCCGTGGACGGCATCAAGGACGATGCGGCAAACGCAGCAAATGAAGTCGGCGCGGTGAGCGACGACGGAGAGGGCGATCTGTTTGAGACGATAGTGCCGAGGCGGTCGCAGGTGAATGCGCAGGCGCAGCGTGCGGGTCAGCCGCAGCAGCCGCGTCCGCAGCCGATGCCGCAGCGTCCGGGGCAGGAACGTCCGCGTCCGCAGCCTATGCCGCAGCGTCCGGGTCAGCCTGTTCCGCAGCCGAGACGTATGCCGCAGGGTCCCGAGCGCAAGCCGCAGCCGCAGCCGCGTCAGCTCGGCGACGCTGATACGAAGCCGCGCACGCAGACGTTAAAGCGCCGCGACGGAGTCGGCGAGCCGCGCTTGCCGGAGCTGAAGCGTCTGCCGCAGCGTCAGGGCGGTGAGAGGCGCGATGTCGACGATGAGGCGAATGTAAAACCGAAAAAGGCGAAGCGCGCACATGCGCGCGCGTACACGTTTGCGATGCGGGCGCTGCTCGTTTTCGTGACGGTGATAATCGTCGCGCTCGTCGGCGTTATCTCGCTCCTCAGAACTATCGTGACGGGGCCGAGCGAGACTGTGCGCGACATGCTAGTCGTATCCGCTATGCAGGCGTCGGCGACGAAGTGGCTGCCGAAGCTGTTCCTCGACGGCAAGCTCGTCGATGAAATAATAGCGAAAAGTCAGGACGTGCAGCAGTTCACGGAGCCGATGACGCCGTATGTACCGCCCGTGTCGACGGATACGACGCCGAGCGATGATACTGACGGCGATGGCGGCGCGCAGGATGCGCCCGTCGTCGACGAGTGGGCGAACGCCGTCGACGGCATGATATATAAGACGATGTCGCTTTCCAATTTCAAGGCGTATATTCTCGTCGTGCGCGATGCGTCGAGGATATATGTCGGCACGTCGAGCGACTACAAGAGCGGCAAGATAGGCTCGCGCATATTCGATATAGTCGAGCGCGAGGGCGCCGTCGCGGCGATAAACGCGGGCGAGTTCGCCGATACGGGCGGCACTGGCACGGGTGACAATCCCATCGGGTTGACGTATTCTAAGGGGAACTGCGTATGGGACGACGGCGCACGACGCACTTTCATCGGATTTGACGAGGACGGCGTGCTTCACGCGATAGAGTCGATAAAGAAGTCGGAAGCGGATGCGCTCGGCATACGCGACGCGGTATCGTTCCAGACGGGCAACGTTTTGATATCGAACGACGGCGAGAGCGTGACGTACAATTATTCGGAGGGCAACGTGGGGCGCTCGCAGCGCACCGCGATAGCGCAGCGCGCGGACGGAGCTGTCATTCTGCTCGTCACGGACGGAAGGACGGCGTCGAGTCTCGGCGCGACGCGCAACGAGATAATAGACCTTTTGAAGTCGGAGGGCGCGGTCGTCGCCGGTATGCTCGACGGCGGCTCGTCGACGATGATGTATTACGAGGATTATTATACGAAGTATAACATCGACACGTCAGATTTTGACGAGTATCAGCTCATGGGTCTGACGAACAAGTACAAGGCGTTCACGAAGCCGCGGCATCTGCCGACGTTCTTCCTCGTGAAGCCATGAATTAGGAGGCGGGAATAGTGGCGATACAGAAGGACCCGCGCCGTCACGGCGTTAAAGTGCCCGTATTCTATATCATATATTTTGTCTGCCTCGCGGTCGTCCTGTTCGCGCTCATAGCGGCGCTCGGGACTGTGACGGACAGGCTCGCGGAGTATGAGGCGGCGCAGCCGCGTCATACGGCGGAGGCGGTGTTCAACAAGTATTTTTCCCCTATCGACTATGCGAGTCTGCTCGCGGACGCGGAGTATGATGCGGAAGGTCTGTCGACGGTCGAGCTGATGACGTATCTGTCGGGGCAGATAGGCAGGTCGACGCTGACGTTTGCGGCGGGGTCGTCGTCGGACGCAGAGACGATGAGATATATAGTCCGCGCGGGAACGAAGCAGGTCGCGGCGATAGATCTTGTCAAGTCAGCGGAGACGACGAAGCACGGATATACGACGTATGAGTTTGCGGGACTCGAGCTGTTCATCGTGAAGGGCGACGCGCCGACGCCGCCGACTCCCGGCATCGTTATCAAAATAGAGGCGCCGGACGGCTACCGCGTGACGGTCGACAATGCCGCCGTCACAAGCGAGGACTTGACGTCGACGACGCAGAAGAGCGACGCTCTGCAGTATTATCCGAGCGGCGTCTACGGCGTCGAATACGACGTTTACACGCTCGCGGACCTTGAGTCGCTGCCGACGTCGGTCGTGGTGACGGCAGCGAACGGAGTGAACGCAGAGGTGACATTCAACGAGGAGACGAACACGTATACGGCGGGGATAGTGTACAGCGACGACTTGAAAGCGCAGCATGCGGAGTTCGTCACAAATGCGCTCGAGGGGTACGCGTCGTACACGCACCGTGTTCCCGGCTCGGGATTTTCAAAGATAAAGGGATTTTTCGATCAGTCCTCGCAGCTTTACAGCGACGTGGAGGCGATAGGAAACGATCTTTGGATGGAGAAAAAGCCGGAGGGCGACACGTTTGAAAATGTGGAGGTCGGCGAGTTCTTCATGCTGTCGGACGGCGTCATATCGTGTCACGTCTCATTCGTGCAGATGCTGCATCTCGACGGCGACGACAGGCCCGAGGCGCTCGACATGTATGTGTTTTTGCACAAGGTCGGCGACGAGTACAGGATATTCGAATGGCATCAGGTATAGGAAAGGCGGTGTGACAGCTTGAATCTTTGGGAGCTCGGTATACTCGATTTTATTGCGGAGCACTTCCGGTGCGCGTTTCTCGATTTTTTGATGCCGAAGATAACGCTGCTCGGCGACGCGGGCATTTTCTGGATAGCGCTGGCGCTCATACTGCTCATACCGAAAAAGACGCGTCAGACGGGGCTGATGATGGGTGTCGCGCTGCTCATCGGGCTGCTTGTATGCAACATAGCGTTGAAGCCGCTCGTGGCGCGCGTGCGTCCGTATGATGTGAAGGGCATCGCGCCGTATCTGTGCGCGGTGCAGAAGGATTTCTCGTTCCCGTCGGGGCATACTGCGGCGAGTTTCGAGGGCGCAGTCGTAATACTGTTGCAGAATAAAAAGTGGGGGATCCCCGCGTGCGTGCTCGCCGCGCTCATAGCGTTTTCGCGCATGTACCTGTATGTACACTATCCGACCGACATATTAGCTGGATTCGCGATAGGCGTCGGCGCTGCTTTCGCGGGCGTATACATAGTGCGGTTTGCGGCGAAAAAGATAAACGAGAAAAAAGCTGCGAAAGAATAAGATCATGCAGTATGCGGAAAGCCGCGTTCCTGCGGACGCGGGAGCGCGGCTTTTGCGTGATGATATGCATGTTTACGGGGTGGCGGTATGACACTTTGCAGATTTGGCGAATACAAAAGCGAGCCGCTTTTGCGCGGTCATCTTAATATGGGTGAGAGCGGCGGACGCGAGAAGATAGAGGTGACGAGCCGGTATTTCACGCGCGGCGGCGTGCCGTTCATAGGAGTTGTCGGCGAGTACCATTTCAGCCGCGGCAGGCGCGCGGACTGGTACCGCGAGCTGTGCAAAATGCGCGCGGGCGGCGTCACGGTCGTGTCGACGTATATGTTTTGGATATACCATGAGGAGGTCGAGGGCGAATTCGACTTCGGCGGAGACCTTGACGTAAAACAGTTCGTGCTCGACGCCGGGCGCGCGGGACTCGAGGTCATACTGCGCATCGGTCCGTGGTGCCACGGCGAGTGCAGAAACGGCGGGTTCCCCGATTGGCTGCTCTCTGAGCCGTACCGTCTGCGGGACAACAACGACGGCTACATGGAAAAGGTCAGGGTATGGTATTCAAAGATATATGAGCAGGTGCGCGGGCTTCTGTATAAAGACGGCGGCAACATAATCGGCGTGCAGCTCGAAAACGAGCTGACGAACAATGCGGAGCATCTGGCGGCGCTGAAAAAGACGGCGGTCAATGTCGGATTCGACGTGCCGATATACACGGTCACGGGCTGGAACAGCGTATACGGCGCGAAGATACCGGTCGACGAAGTCGTGCCCGTGTTCGGCGCGTATGCGGACGCGCCGTGGTCGGGGTCGATGAAATCGCTGCCGCCGTCGGCGAACTACACGTTCACGCACAACCGCAACGATTCCGCGATAGGCGTCGATATAATGCGCGACACGGACAGGACGGGCTGGCGGCTGCCGTATGAGCGGTATCCGTTTGCGACGTGCGAGCTCGGCACGGGCATACAGGTCACGCATCACCGCCGTCCGATAATAAAGCCGCTCGACACGTACGCGTTATCGCTCGTCAAGCTCGGATGCGGGAATAATCTCATCGGCTATTACATGTACCACGGCGGCGGGCACAGGATAGGGAAGACGACGATGCAGGAGTCGCGCGCGACGGGATATCCGAACGATTATCCTATTCTGAATTACGATTTTCAGGCGGCGGTGTCGCAGTACGGCGAGACGAGGGAGCAGTACGGGCTTTTGTGTATGCTGCATCTCTTCGTCGCCGATTTCGGGAGCGTGCTCGCGCCGATGGAGACGGTGCTGCCGACGAAATCGGTCAGTGCCGACGACGGCGAGTCGGTGCGGTACGCGATGAGGACGGACGGGGACGGTCACGGATTCGTGTTCGTCAACAGGCACGCGCGCGGAGTAGATTTCACGGACGCGAAAGACGTGGTATTCGACACGGGGTCAGTGGTGTTCCCGCCGATAGACGTCTTGCGGGACGCGGCGTTTTTCATGCCGTTCGGCATGAGGTTGTCGGAGTCGGTCGAGCTTGAATATGCGACGGCGCAGCCGCTCTGCCGGGTCAGGAAAGCGTACTTCTTTGCAGAGATACCGGGTGTTGAGGCGAGATATAATATGCGGGACGGCGCGGAGTTTACGGCGCGTCCGGGGCTTGACGGCGTGGTGCGTATCGGAGACGTGACGGTCGTGACGCTGACGCGCGAACAAGCGGTCCGTGCGCGCAAGTTGTCGGGCGAGCTCTATGTCGGCTGCAACTGCGATGTTTACGAATGTGACGACGAGATATGCGCGGTGCAGGAGGGCGGCTTTGAATACGACAAATGGACGGGGCGCGGATTTGAGCATGTATGCGTCGAAAAAGAAAGTGCTTTTGAGGCTGCGCGTCTTGAAATGATCACGACAGACGAGCCTTTTTCGCCGCCGTATGCGGAGGAGCTCGAACTCGGCGGCGAAAGACGCTGCGCGTGGTATGCGCTGTCGGTATCGTCGCCGTGCGGCATGGCGGAGATAGAACTCGAATATGACGCGGCGCAGATATATGCGGACGGCGTGCTCGTCGCGGACAATTTCTATTACGGCGAGCCGTGGCGCGTTCCAGCGTCGCTTTTGTACGGTCGGGAATGTTATCTCGTCGCCTCCGAGATGAGGGACGATTTTTACAGGGAGTTTTGACTATGAAAACAGCCGATATTTCGGGAGTGTGGTCGTACAGGCTCGACCCGGACGACGAGGGTATCGCGAAAAGATATTACGCGGAGCGCATTGTGTCGGAGCCGTTTATTCTGCCCGGCACTACGTGCGAGAATAAAATAGGCAAAAAATGCGAATACGCGGACGAGATGACGAAGGACGCGGTACGCGCGCCGCGCGAACGGTACGAGTACATAGGCGCGCTGTGGCTTCAGCGCGAGGTGACGGTGCCCGAGGAGTTTGCGGGTAAAAGCGTGAGCGTTTATCTCGAGCGCGTGAATATCGCCTCGGAGCTGTGGCTCGACGGCGAAAAGATCGGGCGGCAGAAGATAGAGCTTTCGGCGCCGCACGAGTACCGTCTGCCGCAGACGCTGACAGCGGGCGTACACACGTTAACGTTCCGCATTGACAACAGAGATCTCGTCAATTTCGGCGACATGGCAAGCGGGTACAGTGTCGACACGCAGGGGATATGGTGCGGCGTTGTCGGCAAGGTCGAGCTGCGGTGCCGCGAGGTCGTACACGCCGAAAACGTGCAGGTATACACAAATGAGCGCGGCACGCGCGTGAAAATGACGCTGACGAGCGATATCAAACGTCCGTATGAGAGGCGCGCGGTCACGGTCACGGCGGCGGTGACGTCGCCGTCGGGCGAGACGGCAGCAAGGCTGTCGCGCGAGTGCGTACTTTACAGTTCGCGGCAGGTCGAGGAGTTCGATATCGTCTTTGACGACGCGGACAAGATCGAGATGTGGGACGAGTTCTCGCCGTCGCTGTACACGCTGACGGTCACGTCCGTATGCGGCGATACAAAAGACGAAGTCTCGGTACGCTTCGGTATGCGGACAATATGCGTGCGCGGCAAGCGCATTATGATAAACGGTCGCGAGTCGTCGCTGCGCGGTACCATTGACTGCGCGCAGTTCCCGCTGACGGGATATCCGCCGTGCGATGCCGGGTTTTGGCGCGAGCGGTTTGCGACTTTTAAGGAGTGGGGGCTCAATCACGTCCGTTTCCACGCGTGGTGTCCGCCCGAGGCGGCGTTTGAGGCCGCAGACGAGATAGGCGTGTACCTTTCCGTCGAGATGCCGCTGTGGACGAATCTCGACGTCGTCGACGTCGAGTACGGGGACGACGATATACACGACATATACTACACGCGCGAGGCTAAGACGATATCGAAGATGTACGGTGATCACCCGAGCTTTGTCATGTTCTCGAACGGGAACGAGACGATGGGGAACTTCGAGCTTTTATCCGACATAACGACTATGATGAGATCATACGATCCGAGACGGCTCTACACGCTGACGTCGAATTTCGACCATGAAGTCATGCCCTGCGAGGACTACATATGCGCGCAGGATGTGGGCGGCAGGCACGTCCGCATCCAGCACATGCATGATGAAGTCGCAAAAGGGACGTGCGCGGACTACAGCGACGCTGTAAACGAGTGCCCGGTGCCGATCGTGACGTTTGAGGTCGGGCAGTACTGCACATTCCCGGACGTTGACATATGCGAGCGGTACACGGGAAACATGATGCCCGTCAACTTCGACGTGATACGAAAGCGTATGAAGGAGAGGGGAGTGTACGACCGGCTCGGCGACTACATCGCCGCGTCCGGCGATCTTGCGGCGCGGCTCTATAAGGAGGACATCGAAGCCGTGATGCGGACCGACGGCCTCGGCGGGTTCCAGCTCCTCTCGCTCTGCGACTACACGGGGCAGAACACGGCGACGGTCGGTATGCTCGACGTGTTCGGCAGGGATAAATGCGTTATCGCTCCGGAGGCGTGGCGGCGGTTCTGCTCGCCGGTCGTGCCGCTTTGGCGGTCGGGGCGCATATACAAAAACACCGATGTGTGCCGCGGCACGCTGTCGCTGTACGATTTCGGGCGCGAGCGCATACGCTGCCACGAGTATAAGGTCACGGTGAAAAACGGGGACGACGTCGTATTCGAGACGGCGACAAAGGCGTGCGATGTAGAAATACCGCTTGGCGGTATCACCGAGCCGTCGATGCTGACGGTAAACGTCAACGTTGGCGAATATGAGAACTCGTGGCGAATATACGTTTTCCCGGAGACGGAAAAGTGTCTGCTCGATGTTGTAACGGACGCGGACGGCGTGAGCGCGGCGATCGAAAGCGGCGGCGCCGCTATAGTTACGGCAGACGCTTTCGCGTCCGCATTCGCGGATATTGCGGGGTCTGAAACTCTCGGCGGCAGCTACATTCCCGTGTTCTGGTCGCCGGTGCTGTTCCCGACGAACGCGCCGAGCGGCGAGATAATTGACTGCGAGCACCCGCTGCTTTGCGGATTCCCGACGGGACGTTACCCTGATTATCAGTGGAAAACGCTGCTCGACAGGTCGAGGGCGGTCGACGTATCGCGCATGCGCGGGCTTCGTCCGATAGTGGAGGTCGTGCCGAACTTCGCCGACGCGACGGCGCGGTCGCCGCTGTTTGAAGTGAAGGCGGGCGGCGCGCGGCTTATCGTGTGCGGGTTCGACCTTGACTTTGACGATGCGCCGACGAGAGCGCTGCGCGAGTGCGTGTGCAGATATGTGCAGTCGGAGACGTTCAAGCCGAAATATGAGATAGTGATATGAGATAAAGCAAAAACAGGGGCGCGGCCCCTGTTTTTGTATGTCAAAAAGCGTGAAAATTATTTTGATGAATATCAAAATACATCTTGACAAAGCCGTTTATGCGGTGTATACTGTGTTCAATCTGATTAGACATTCATCAAAACAGTTTTGCAGATCTGTATCAACATCGGAACGCAATAAAACATAAAAAAGGAGAACAACATGGACAACACGAGCAAAATAACATACGACCGTCTTTGTCGGATGCCGGACGCGGCGGAGTACGCAAAGACGATAGAGGAATTCCGCGCGCTCGCCGATATCGCGGAGACTCACGCGGAAAAGTACGCGTCAGAGCTTGCGGCGCTCAAGCCTGAAAACGACCTGCGCCGCCGCACGCTGACGATCGCCGGGCGCATGGCGAAGCACAGCGCATTCTTCGCAGGCATGACGTGGGACGCGAAAACAGTCGCGGAGCTCGTCGCGCAGCGCATGACGATGATTCGCCGCGTGCATGTCACGGACGGTCTTGAGGACGCGCTTTCCGAGCTTTCGCCCGACGATCTCGGCGTATTCGCATTCTTTGCATACGGGACGTGGTTCCTGCATAACGCCATGCTCGACAAGCGCGAGGCTGAGATCGCCGCCGCATATGAGAGCGGACACCCCGAGCGCGCGTTCGAGGCGAACGTCATCGTCGACGCAATATATTCCGTCTGCCGCGACTGGCTTTTATGGTACCGCGAAAACGGCGCGCTGATGTTTGAAAAGTGGAGCTACGACGTTCACCCCGCCGAAAAATACATAAAGGAGGCATGACGATGGACACAACATCCGGCGCGCTCGATGTTTTCAAAGCGCTCGGCGACAGCTCGCGCCTCAAGATCGTCGGCATGCTTATGAGGGGCGAATCGTATGTGGAGCTTATCGCGAGCCGACTCGGACTGACGAGCGCCACCGTCAGTCATCACTTAAAAAAGTTAGAGGAAGCGGGACTTGTCGAGTGCCACAGGACGCAGTTTTATATGATCTATTCGCTCGTCCCGGGTGCGCTTTCCGCGACGCTCGCGGAGCTCGTCGCCGACGCCGCGCCGCCGGTCGACGACGATGCCGCATACCGCGACGGCGTGATAAACACGTTTATGCCGTTCGGCAGGCTTACGCATCTTCCGTCGCAGAACAAAAAGCGTGAGGTCGTCCTGCGCCGCATCATCTCGGAGCTTGAAGATAAAGACGCCTACACGGATTGTGAGATCAACGAACACATAAAGAAATATTACGACGACTACTGCCTTATCAGGCGCGAGATGATATCGTTCGGACTGCTCATGCGCGAGCACGAAAGCGGCGTCGAGCTTTACCACAAAACCGACGGCTGAGGCATCATTTTACTGCAAATCATACAGATACGGGAGACACATATGTTTGAAAGAGAAATAAAGGAATTATACGAAAAAATACCGGCATCCGTATGCAGTCCCGACTGCTGCAAATGCTGCAAGGATATGATACAGTTTTCGCCGAGCGAGGAGAGAAATATGGGCGGATATGAGTGGAACGGCAAATGCCGACATCTGAAAAACGGCCGCTGCTCGATATATGAAAAGCGCCCGTTCGTATGCAGACTGTACGGGACGAGTGTTTTGTTGAAGTGCGATAAATGCACGCCGGAAAGATTTCTTTCGGAAGAGGACACGCTCGCTTTAGTACGTGAGTATAACAAATTCAGAAACATGGAGATCGGGGAATTAAAACGGACGATAAAAGGCTGATGAAAAAACGACTATTTTGACTTGTCAAAGCATGCACATACGCACTACAACCAAAATGACCCGCGCTCGCGGGTCATTTTGCATGAGCCGAGTTATATCGGTGACGCTGCGTCCGCGTCCTTTGCATGCACTTCGAGACGCTCCTTGACGGCGCGGAAGCTGTCGGTATCGCGGATAGTGTCAAATTCAGCGGCATCCATGATGCGCAGCTTATAGCCGATCTGGTCGCGGAATATGTCCTCCTCGATGAGCTTTTCATCGCGTCTGTATTCGAGCGAGCCGAGCAGCGCCGACGCGTACGTATTGCCGCCGTCCGTATGATAAAGCTCCGCCGCGCGGTTTACGCAGCGCATCATTTCATCGAGCGAGTCCGTGGCGTCGTCATTCCTGCCGCGCCGCGCATATGCGCGCGCCGTCGACAGATGATTGCCCGCGACGCTGCATAAAAGGTCCTGCCACTTGATATCGCCGCCGAAAACGGTCCGCCATATCGCATTTGCAGCCGTCAGCGCCGTTAATATAACGTCATCGTCGTCGGTAAGCGTGGCGTATGCTTCTATGTTGGTGCACAGCGCTTTTGTGAGCGCGAGCGTCGCCTCCTCGCGGCAGCGTTTTGCAAGTTTTTTCGACTCCGCGTCGTCGGTGCAACATCCTATTGCGTCGGCTTTGACGATCTCTCGGCTGTATTCGAGCTCGGGCAGACGGCAAGCTACCTCCACCGCGCGCTTTGCGTCGTGTCTGAGCTGCGAATAAAGCTCGCAGAGCGAGTAAGCCGCTTTGATTTTGATCGTGTCGTCGGACGCAGTGTCGGCAAGGCGCAGAAGTATTTTTTCCGCCTCGTCGGTCAGCTTTTCCTTAGTCTCGCCGTCGAGGTCGCGCGAGAATATGACCCGGCAGCGAAGCGCCCATGCGAGCTCATATTTCAGAGATTCGTCCGCGGGAAATTCCGCCGTCGCCTGCCGTGCGTAGTCGAGATATGCTTCGTCTGACTGTCTGTCGTCGTGCTTTATATGGCGGAGCGTCGATTTTACCTCGTCGAGCCGCGCCTCGCGTTCGCTCTTTTTGCTGCCCAAAAGCTCGTCGACGGTGACGCCGAAGATCTCGGACAGCGGTATGAGCGCAGTTATGTCGGGGTACGAGCATGCGGACTCCCATTTTGACACGGCGGTGCATGACACGCCCATGAGCTCCGCGAGATGCTCCTGCGTCATCGAGCGTTCGCGGCGCAGACGGCGTATGTTTTCGCCTATCGTGATGTTGTTCACTTTGATTCCTCCGTTTTTGTGAGTGTGCAGCCGGCTTACGGTATTATATTATCACGCAGCACGCCGGTTGTCCATAGACCGTTCGGCAAGGTGAATTTTAACCGTTATTCAAGTCGGTTGAGGTTTAGAGGGCAGCATCGTTATGCATTTCGGTGATATCGTCGCCGGACGGGCTCTGCCTCACCGCCGCACCCGACGCGTCTGTGACGTGAAAACACCGTTTTGCATGTCCAGTTTTTGAAAACGGCGCTTGACAAACGCCGGCATATGGGATATTATCAATGTATACGGCAGATAATAAATGTAAAAAGAAAAGGGGACATATCATGCTTAAAGGAAAGACAGCCGTCGTGACGGGCGGCACGCGCGGCATCGGCTTTGCCGTCGCGAAGAAGTATCTCGATGCGGGCGCAAACGTTGCTATCGCGGGTTCGCGTCAGGAAACGGTGGACAAGGCGCTCGCGCAGCTTACGGAGTACGGGGACCGCGTGACGGGCATATGGCCCGATCTGTGCAGTCCCGATGCGGTCGCGGAAGCGTTCGGGTCGGTGCGTGAGCGGTACGGCTCGTTCGATATACTCGCCAACAACGCGGGCATTTCGTCGCGCACGTCGATATATGACTATACGCTCGATGAATTTACGAAGATAATGGACATCAACGTCAAGGCTGTGTTCGTCTGCTCGCAGGCGGCGGCACGCCTGATGCGCGAGCAGGGCGGCGGCACTATAATCAACGCAAGCTCGATGGTGAGCGAATACGGTCAGCCGTCGGGGTGCGGATATCCGGCGTCCAAATTCGCCGTCGACGGCATGACGAAGTCGCTGGCGCGCGAGCTTGCGAAGGATCATATCCGCGTCAACGCTGTCGCGCCCGGCGTCACGAAGACGGACATGGTGGCGGCGCTGCCGCGCGAGATGGCGGAAAGGATATCGGCGGGCATACCGCTCGGACGTCCCGGCGAGCCGGAGGAGGTCGCGGACGCGTATCTGTACCTCGCGAGCGACGCATCGTCGTACGTGACGGGAATCGTCCTGCGCGTCGACGGCGCGGCGAGAAACTGACAAAAAAGCCGGACCGCGTAAGCGGTCCGGCATTTTTTGTGTCACAGTACATCACAGAACGGCGTCGGCGGCTGTGTAGCCTTCGAGCGAGTTTTCCTTCACCTGTATGCAGATGTACTTTATACCCGAGTCGTCGGCGGCGAAAAACTGCCTTTTCGCGGCGGGCGATATGCGCAGCCAGTCGCCGGCTTTGAGCTCGACGTTATCGCCGTCTATGACGGCGTGTCCGCGTCCCTCGAGCACACCGTAGATCTCCTCGTTCTGCTTGTGAGCGTGGACGAACGGGACGCAGGCTCCCGCCGGAAGTGAGTTGACGCTTATCTCGGCGCCCGTCAGGCACAGCGTATCGTGGAGCTCGGTGCGCGCTACGTCGGCGACGGTTGTTTTGTTGTAGTTCATTTTTGACCTCCCGAAAAAATGATGTTGTAATCTTCTTGATTACAACATCATCATATCATATATGTGATGTAATGTCAACAGTTACATCAAAAATTTTCAGATAAATTCAGCTTTTCACGAGTCTGTCGACGTCGCGCATCACGTCCTCGAGCGTTATCGACGAAAGCTCGTTTTCCATAGCAGTCTGCACGCGCACGAGCTTGTCGTCGAGGACGCGGTGTATATTGCGCCCGACGGGGCACTGCTCGCTCGGGTTTTCGTGGAAATGGAACAGTCCGCCGCCGCCGACACATTCGACGGCATTGTATATGTCGAGTAGGTTTATATCGCAGAGCTGCTTCGCGATTGTGGCGCCGCCGGAGCCGCGCGCGATATCGACGAGTCCCGCCGCTTTGAGCTGCGAGAGTATCTTTCTGATTATGACGGGATTTACGTTCGTGCTCATGGCGAGAAACTCGCTCGTGACCTTTCTCTCGCCGCCGAATGTGTGGATGCAGGCGAAGATGTGTACCGCGACAGTGAATCTGCTCGATATCTGCATATGACCGGCGCCCCGCTTTCGATTTCGTTGTCACATTCGATTATACATTGATTTTACCGCAAAATCAACCGCCGCGGTGAAAATTGAAAGAAAAAATGCGTCTTTGTGTCACACGAGCGTGCGAATTGCGACTTTATAGGTGAAGGGCTCTTTGGGAACATAATTTCAAAAGGAGGACGCGCTATGGACGACCATGAAATAGTGGAGCTGTACCACCGGCGGGACGAGCGCGCGATTTCCGAATCGGACAAAAAATACGGGGCGATGTGCCGCTCGATTTCGGAGCGTCTGCTCGGCGTGCGCGAGGACGCGGAGGAATGCGTCAACGACACATGGCTTGCGGCGTGGAACAGTATGCCGCCCGAACGTCCGAGGTCGCTCGGCGCGTTCCTCGGGCGCATTACGCGCAATCTGTCCGTGTCGCGCTGGCGGCGCGAGCACGCGGGAAAGCGGTATGACGGCATCGACGTCATGATGTCGGAGCTCGAGGACTGCATACCGTCGACGGAATCGGTGGAATACACGGTCGAGAGGCGGCTGCTCGGCGAGCTGATAAGCGAATGGCTCGACGGGCTCGACAGATGTGACCGCGCGATGTTCGTCCGCCGATACTGGTACGGGGACACGGTAAAGGAGCTGGCGGACGCGGAGGGCGAACGTGCGAACACGTGCTCGCAGCGACTTTCGCGGCTGAGGCGCGAGCTGCGCGAATTTCTCGAATCAAGGGGGGCTTAATTATGAGATCAAGCGATATTTTCGACGGCGTCACCGACATACGCGACGATATTATAGACGGCGCGGCGGTGAAGGCAAAGGTGAAGGGAACAGACAAAGCAAAAAAGAAACGCTCGCAAAGACTGCGGTGGATAAGCGTGGTCGCGGCGATGCTCGTGCTCGTTATTGCAGGCGGCGTGATGCTCAACTCGGGCGGCGCGCTCAAGGTCTACGCCATATCGGAGGCGGAATATCCGAAGATGGCGAAATATCCGGGAAATTTCTACACGGAGGGTCGGTTTGACGCGTGGCGAGACGATGTGAGACGACAGAGGCGTGACCTCGGCGACACGTCCGATCTCGAATCGTTCTTCGCCGAAAGCGCGCGCACGTTCCTTGCGGACGCGGACGGCGAAAACATAGTGTATTCGCCGCTTAACGTGTATATGGCGCTCTCGATGCTCGCGGAGCTGACGGACGGAAAGTCGCGCGAGCAGATACTGACGCTGCTCGGCAGCGACAACATAGAGTCGCTTCGCCGCCGCGCGAGCGACGTTTGGAACTGCAATTACCGCGACGACGGCGCGCGGACGACGGTATTGGCGTCGTCGCTGTGGCTGAACGAGAATGTGTCGTTCAACAAGGACACGATGGACACGCTCGCAAGCGAATATTACGCGTCGTCGTACCGCGGACAGATGGGGTCGGAGGAGTTCGACCGCGCGCTTCACGAATGGCTGAACAAACAGACGGGGAACCTGCTCTCCGAGCAGGCGGAACAGATCGGGTTT
>CANPXS010000011.1 GCA_947586625.1 uncultured Clostridia bacterium
CCGTCCCCCAAAAAATTTATTCTCTCTTCCGCTCTTTTTCTATTTTTCTTGGTCTCACATCATTGACAAATAAACAGGATGTGAAAAAAATAGAAAAACACACCCGAACCGACATGTACGGGTGTGTTTTCTTTCAGCTAGTGGTGGGGATTGAACCCACGACCTGTTGATTACGAATCAACTGCTCTACCACTGAGCCACACTAGCAGGGTGCGTCATATCCGGCGCGCTTAGATATGATAACATAACATAATGCGTTTGTCAAGCGG
This sequence comes from uncultured Clostridia bacterium, assembly GCA_947586625.1. GTDB lineage: Bacteria > Bacillota > Clostridia > Oscillospirales > CAG-272 > DTU064. The sequence continues at coordinate 270 of CANPXS010000011.1, forward strand.
AATTTGACGCTTTTTTCGATTTTTTTACTCGCCGGAGCCCGCCTCGCCGATGTAGCGCTCGAGCCAGATGACGCCCGTGTCGAACGCTTCGTAGAAGCCCGTTTTGACGTCCTGCTTCACAATCCTCATGTTTTCCTTCGTCGACAGTATCTGAACTATTATTTTATCCGGCACCTCCTGCCCCATGTAGGTAGTCGTCGTCATGATGACGAAGAGGAGCACGTAGTCGTCGTCCATGTTGCCGTAGTAGAGAGTGTTGCCCTCGCGGACGAGCGGTCTGCCCTTATATTCGAGATATTTTCCGTTTACCTTGCCTGCCATGCTGCCGTCCCCCTTTTCCGAATGCGTATACATATACAGTATATCATATAAACCGCCCGATTGCAATACCCGTATGCGGAGTTTTTTGCTCGTCCGCCATATCGGTTTTTCGCCTCTTTCCGACGCAATGATCGACGCCTCTGCCGCCGCAGCAGTTTCATCACACTTTTCACGAAGCGAAAATGTGTGGTGAAAATCGGCATTTTCGAACAATGCATGAACGCGAGTACGGCATTTTGCCGCAAATACGGCGCCCGCGCAGACTGTAAGGCTTTGATTTGACCCGTGCGAGATGATCGAGGGCATCTCGTCGCTGACGCTCCGAGCTGCTACAGTTCGCGATTTATTATTGTTCAGTTTCGTACACTGCGCCCGCGCGGACTGTAAGAGTTCGCTTTAGCACGGATGCAAAAAGCCTCCCTTTTGGGAGGCTTTTTGACCCGTGCGAGATGATCGAGGGCATCTCGTCGCTGACGCTCCGAGCTGCTACAGTTCCATATCGCATAGGCAAAGTCGTTTATGCAGTTAGGAACTGTAAGACTTTGATTAGGCACGGGTCAAACACAAATGGGACTGCTGTGCAGTCCCATTTGTGTTTGACCCGTGCGAGAATCGAACTCGCGTTACCGCCGTGAAAGGGCGGTGTCTTAGCCGCTTGACCAACGGGCCGTAGCGGAAATTGGACTTGAACCCATGACCTACCGGGTATGAACCGGTTGCTCTAGCCAACTGAGCTATTCCGCCGTTTGCGCTCGATGTACCAAGCTTGTATATTATATCAGAGGAATCGGCGATTGTCAACACTTTTAATTGAAATTTTTTTCGGATAAAGACCGCCTTTCATCGCGGCGTCTTCATCCGACGCATTTTATACTTACGTCTAAGACAGTTACACACATTTTTCGTCTATTCGGACAAAATTATCTACAAAATTATCGCCTTGTTTGTGAAAAAACAGTAACGGGGTGCCAAACCTTAACATTGTTGCAAAAATTCGTTGACAAAGGTTTTGCCTTGTAATATAATAATTCTCAGCTAAATGTTGACTAATCAACATTTGACGAAAAATGAAGAAACGAAAGGTATTTTTTGAGATGGTATTGGAAAAAATTAAAGAAATGCTCGCTGAAAAGCTCGATGTTGAGCCCGATGAGATCACGGAGGACTCGAAGTTTGCAGACCTCGGTCTCGACTCCCTCGACCTTGCCGAAATGCTCATGAACGTCGAATCCGAATTCGGCGTATCCGTTGAGACGGACGAGAGCCTTAACACCGTCGGCGCGCTCGTTGCAAAGATAGAGTCGCTTCAGGGCTGAGAGCGCAAGATGCTCAACTCACGCATTTGCGAAATGCTCGGGATCCGCTATCCCGTCTTCCAGGGCGGGATGGCGTGGATCTCGGACGGCAGACTCGCCGCCGCCGTATCAGAGGCGGGCGGGCTCGGCATCATCTCCGCGATGAACGCGGACGCCGGCTACCTGAAAGGGCAGGTCGAGACTGCGAAATCGCTGACGGATAAACCGTTCGGCGTAAACATCATGCTCATGAGCCCGCACGCGGACGAAGTCGCCGACGCGGTCATAGAGCTTGGCGTAAAAGTCGTAACTACGGGCGCAGGGTCGCCCGCGAAATATATGCAGAAGTGGAAGGACGCCGGCATCACAGTCGTGCCCGTCGTCGCGTCTGTCGCGTCGGCGAAGCTGGCGGTGCGCGCGGGCGCGGACGCCGTTATCGCGGAAGGGCAGGAGTCGGGCGGTCACATCGGCGAGCTCACGACGATGGCGCTCGTTCCGCAGGTCGCGGACGCTGTCGACGTACCCGTACTCGCGGCGGGCGGCATCGCGGACGGACGCGGCATGGCGGCCGCGTTCATGCTCGGCGCCTGCGGCGTGCAGATGGGAACGCGGTTTCTCGTCGCGAAGGAGTGCGGAGTACATCAGAATTACAAAAATATGGTGCTTAAAGCGTCCGACATATCGACGGTCGTGACGGGCCGCCGCTTCGGCGGCAACACGTGCCGCGGGATAAAGAATCAGTTCACGCGCGAATTCGTCAAGACGGAGTATGCGCCCGAGACGACGGCGGACGACGTCGCGATGCTCGGCGCGGGTTCGCTTCGCCGCGCCGCCGTTGAGGGCGACGTCAAAACGGGCAGCGTGCTCGCGGGTCAGATCGCGGGCATGGTGAACGAGGAGATGACGGCGAAGGAGATAGTCGAGAGCGTATGCGCCGAATGTGAGGATTACCTGAAAGGCGGTTCGAAATGGGTAAAATAGCGTTTGTATTTTCCGGTCAGGGCGCGCAGCACCCCGGCATGGGAAAGGAATTTTACGAAAGCGTACCGACGGTTAGAGCGCTGTTCGACGATGCCGAAAAGCGCCGTCCGGGCACGCTGTCCGTCATGTTCGACGGCGACGCGGAAGAGCTGAAAAAGACCGAGAACACGCAGCCGTGTCTCTATCTCTGCGACCTCGCGCCCGCGATAATGCTGAAAGAGGCCGGCATCGTGCCGGACGCCGTTGCGGGATTCTCGCTCGGCGAGCTCGCCGCGCTCGCGTTCGCCGGTTCGTACACGTACGAGGACGGATTCTCGCTCACGACGACGCGCGGCGTCTATATGGGCGAGGCGACGAGAGAGGCGAAAACGTCGATGGTGGCGGCTGTCAAGGTGCCGTCGAATGTAGTCGAAGAGGTCGCGGCGCAGTTCAAGCACGTGTACCCCGTCAACTATAACTGCCCCGGTCAGGTCGCGGTGGCGGGCGACGCGGACGAGATCGCGGAGTTCTCGACGGCTCTCAAGGAGCGCGGCGGCGCCGCTCTGCCGCTTAAAGTCGCGGGCGGATTCCATTCGCCCTATATGGACGGCGCGGCATCGAAGTTCGCGTCCGCGATAGACGCGGCGGGACTCTCCGACCCGACGATCCCCGTCTACTCGAACACGACGGGCAAGCCGTATACGACACCCGTATCGGAAACGCTGAAAATGCAGATGAACCACCCGGTACGCTGGGAGGATTCGGTCCGCGCGATGGCGGACGCGGGCGTCGACATATTCATCGAAACTGGCGTCGGCAACGTGCTGACGAAGCTGATAAAAAAGACGCTGCCCGACGCTAAGGTTTATACCGCCGACACGGTCGAGGCTTGCGAGAGCATTATCGCCGAGCTCGGAGGGGCGCGGTGATGGGCGACACGGATATGAAAGGCAAAGTCGCCGTCGTAACGGGCGGCTCGCGCGGCATCGGACGCGCCGTCTCTGTTGAGCTTGCGTCGCGCGGCGCAGACGTTGCGTTCTTTTACGCCGGAAACGAGTCGGCAGCGGCGGAAACGCTCGAAGCGCTCCGCGAATACGGCGTTCACGCCGCGTCGTACAAATGCGACATATCGCGTGGCGAGGACGTTACGGCAGCGTTCAAGTCGGTGCTCGCCGATTTCGGCACCGTCGATATACTCGTGAACAACGCGGGCGTGACGAAGGACAAGCTCGCGATGATGATGAGCGAGGACGATTTCGTCCGCGTCGTCGACGTGAACCTGACGGGCGCGTTCCGCTGCTCGAAGGCGGTCATACCGGCGATGATAAGAAAGCGCTCGGGCAAAATAATCAACATCACCTCTGTCTCGGGCATGATGGGCAACGAGGGACAGGCGAACTATTCGTCGTCAAAGGCGGGGCTCATCGGGCTGACGAAGTCGCTGGCGCGCGAGCTATGCTCACGCGGCATCACATGCAACGCCGTAGCGCCGGGATTCGTCGAGACGGACATGACGTCGTCGCTGCCCGCTGGCGGCGAGGAGCTCGCGAAGTCGGTGCCGCTCGGCAGATTCGCGAAGCCGCAGGAGATAGCGAAAGCAGTCGCGTTTTTGGCGTCGTCCGACGCCGACTACATCACGGGCGAGGTCCTGCGCGTCGACGGCGGTCTTGCAATGTAAATATATTTGTGATCGAAAGGCAGCATAAAGCATAGATATGGGAAGAAGAGTTGTCATAACCGGCATCGGCGCGATAACGCCGATCGGAAACGACGTTCCGTCGTATTTTGAAGGACTGCGCGAGGGCAGAAACGGCGTTGCGCCGATAACGCGCTTTGACACAGAGGGCTCAAAATGCAAGGTCGCGGCGGAGGTCAAGGACTTTTCGCCGTCCCGCTGCTTCAACAAGCTGACGGCGGCGAAGACCGACCTTTACGTGCAGTACGCGGTGTGCGCCGCGGACGAGGCCGTCGAGGACAGCGGCATAATAGGCAATGTTGATGAAGACGAGCTCGGCGTCTACGTCGGCTCCGGCGTCGGCGGCATAAACACGATATGCGAGGAGAACGAAAAGCTCGTCGCGTCCGGCGAACGCGCCGTGTCGCCGCATTTCGTGCCGAAAATGATAATCAACATCGCGTCGGGTCAGATCGCGATAAAATATCACGCGCACGGCGCGGCGATGAACATCTCGACCGCGTGCGCGACGGGAACGTCCGCCGTCGGCGAGGCGTACAGGGCGATCAAGGACGGATATCTGACCGCCGCTATCGCGGGGGGAAGCGAAGCGTCGGTGAACAAGCTCGCGATCGCGGGCTTCATCAACTGCATGGCGCTGTCGCAGTCCGAGGACCCGAACGCGGCGTCACTGCCGTTCGATTCGCGCCGCGCGGGATTCGTACTCGGCGAGGGCGCGGCCGTGATGATACTTGAAGAATACGAGCACGCGAAGGCGAGAGGCGCGAAGATATACGCGGAGGTGCTCGGATACGGCGCGACGTGCGACGCGCACCACGTCACGGCCCCCGACCCGTCGGCGAAGCAGACGGTGAGGGCGATAAAGCTCGCGCTTGACGGCGTCGACTACGCCCCCGCGACGACATACGTGAACGCGCACGGCACCGGCACGAAGCTCAACGACAAGACGGAGACGCTCGCGTTTCACGAAGTGTTCGGCGACGACGCTAAAAAGCTCCACATCAGCTCGACGAAGTCGATGACAGGGCACATGCTCGGCGCGGCGGGCACGGCTGAGGCTATCGCGTGCGTTCTCGCGCTGACGGAGGACACGGTGCCTCCGACGATAAATCTCGACTCTCCCGATCCCGAGCTCGATCTCGACTACACGCCGAACAAGGCTGTGCACACAAAGATCGACACGGCGATATCGACGTCGCTCGGATTCGGCGGTCACAACGCGTGCCTCGTGCTCGGCAAGGTGAGATGATGGACCGCGAACAGTTAAAATCAATACTTCCGCACCGCGACGACATGCTGCTCCTCGACGAAGCCGAGGTCGTCGAAGGAAAAGCAGTCGGCAAAAAGCTCATCACGGGCGACGAATTCTTTCTGCGCGGTCACTTTCCCGGCGAGCCTATCGTGCCGGGCGTCATATTGTGCGAGATAATGGCGCAGTCCACGTGCGTGCTTTTTGCGGGCGAGGCGGACGGCAAAAAGCTGAGGACGCTTTTCACGGGCCTTGACGGCGTGAGATTCAAGCGCTCCGTTCGCCCCGGCGATACATTCGTGACGCGGTGCGAGATCGAACGCTCGCGCCCGCCGTTCTACTGGGCGAAGGGCGAGGGCTTTGTCGGCGACGAGCTCTGCGTCACGGCGAAATTCTCGTTCTGCGTGACGAGCGAATGAATTTTAATTTAATATGGGAGGCTTTTTGAAAAAAGCCCCCCATAACCCCCGCAAAAACTTTTCGGGAAGAAAAGTTTTTTATGGGAACAGAATAGTCAAAAAAAAGGGGGCGCGCGGGGAAAACTTCACTTTTGAAGTTTTCCCTTCGCCGAAAAGCCATGAAAATACATGTAAGACTGTTTTCGCGTCCGAAGGTGCGGGCGGCGGAGCCGTTTCCGGACACGGATTACGAGCTGAAATGCCCGAAGTGCAAGACGGCGCACACGCGCTCGGAGCTGTATGAGAGGAACTTCGTCTGCCCCGACTGCGGCGCCTATTTCCGCATACCGGCGCGCGACCGCATAAGGATGTTGTGCGACGAGGGCAGCTTCGTCGAGACGAACGCGAAGCTGACGTCGGCGGACTTCCTCGATTTCCCCGGTTACAGGGACAAGATAACGAAGGCAAAGTCGTCGACGGGCGAGCTTTGCGCCGTCGTGACGGGCACGATGCGGGTCGAGGGACACCCGTGCGCGGTATTCGCGCTCGATTCGCGCTTCATCATGGCGAGCATGGGCTCCGCCGTCGGCGAAAAGATAACGAGACTGTTCGAGCTCGCGACAAAACGCGGACTGCCCGTGCTCGGCGTGCTCTGCTCGGGCGGCGCGCGCATGCAGGAGGGCATCGTATCGCTCATGCAGATGGCGAAATGCAGCGGCGCCGCACGCCGTCACAGCGACGCGGGGCTGCTCTATATCGCGTTTCTTACCGACCCGACGACGGGCGGCATGACGGCGTCGATCGCGATGCAGGGCGACATCACGCTCGCGGAGCCGAAGACGCTCGTCGGATTTGCGGGACGCCGCGTCATCGAACAGACGACGGGCTCCGCGCTCCCGGGCAATTTCCAGACGTCGGAATTTCTGCTCGATCACGGCTTTGTCGATATGATAGTCGACAGAGAATCGCTGAGGGGCACCGTATCGCTGCTTCTGCGCCAGCACACGACGGGCAAGGAAAAGGAGGCGTGAGGAATGAACGCGTATGAAAGATTAAAGACAGTCCGCGCCTCGGACCGCAAGATGGGCTCCGACTACGTGAACACGATGTTCACCGATAAGGTCATACTCTGCGGCGACCGCAGATTCGGCGAGGACCCCGCCATAATGGGCGGCATCGGCTATCTCGGCGATATCCCCGTCACGTTCATCGCGATGGACAAGGGCTCCGACCTCGCCGACAGAATGAGAAAGCACTTCGGCTGTCCGATGCCGGAGGGCTACCGCAAGGCGCTCCGCCTGATGAAACAGGCGGAAAAGTTCCACCGTCCCGTCGTATGTATCGTAGATACGCTCGGCGCGTATCCGGGAGCAGAGGGCGAGGAGCGCGGTCAGGGACAGGCGATAGCGGAGAACTTATTCGAGATGATGGGGCTCAAGACGCCGATAATCACCGTCGTCGTCGGCGAGGGCGGCAGCGGCGGCGCGCTCGCGCTCGCGGTCGCCGACCGCGTCTACATGCTCGAAAACGCCGTCTACTCCGTCATAACGCCGGACGGCTGCGCGAGCATCATATGGAAGGACTCGTCCCGCGTCGAGGACGCGACCGAGTGCCTGCACATTACGGCGGAGGACATGGTCAAATACTCCGTCGCGGAGGACATAATCCGCGAGGACTTCGAAAACTTCGACGTAATGTGCGCCGGTATGCGCGACAGGATCTTGCACGACATTGGCGAGCTTTTGCCGCTGTCGCCGAAAAAGCTGCTCGACGGCAGATACGAGCGTTTCCGCAAGATAGGCATATACGACGACGGGGAGACAAAATAACATTATAAACCGGCACGGGGGAGACTTTCGTCAGAAGTTTTCCCCGTGCTCTTGACATTTCGTTTATTTTGCCGTAAAATATATTCGTGTGCCGGGGAGTGAACCCATGACAAAAAAACGCGCGCGCAATTTAATATCGCATAGAGCGGAGGGGAAGGCACCCATGGAAAAAAACGTAACCGTATTCGACAGCGAGGGTAAGATTATAGGGACGACATGGCCGCGACGCGCGGCAGGACTCGTCAGGAACGGGAGGGCACGCTATTACGGCGGCGTCGAGACCGCCATTATCCTCGCGCGTTCTCCCGACATAGAATCGTCGAAGGAGGACGAAAACATGAGCAACATAACGAATGAAGAGCTTCGCGCCAAAATTGAGGAAATGGTGCGCGAGGCGAGAGAAAATTTAGACGCCGTGTGCAAAACTGCGGCTGACGCGATAGACGACCTCGTAGAGAATATCGAGGAACGCGAAAACGATGTTGACAGTGTAGAAGATGCAGGCGATGCAGAAGGCGCAGAAGGCACCGACGGCGAGTCCGAAGCGGACGCTGACGCCGACATCGACGGCGCAGACGCTGACGGCGAGCCGAGACAGCGCGGGCATCTCATCCGCATATCGGATGAGGACATGGAGAAGCTGCGCGCGAAGATGAAGTCGCTGCGCGACTCGATGATGTCGGCGGCGGACGAGGCGAAGAACGTCGCAGTCAAGGCTGGCGCCGAGATCGGCAGATACGCGGAATCCGTCAAAGCGAAAGTCACGGAAAAGATCGCGGAGGCAAAAGCTAAGGAAGCCGAGGCGAACGCCAAGTGCGGACCCGAACCCGGCACCGAGGCGTACTACCTTGCCAAGATCGAGGAAGTTCACCGCGACGACGGCTTTATAAAAGAAGCGCTCGCAAATCTTCAAAATATCAAAAGCGGCGGTCCCGGCGACGTCGGTGCGCTGGCAGCCGCAGGTTCTATCGGCGCCACAGTCCAAACTCGTGAGGAGACGAACCAGAAGATGCTCGACTTCTATATGGCGCAGCTCCAAGATGTGCGCAGACGCAATAACGAAGACGCAAGGCTGGCGCTCGAGGACGCGCGCCGCAATGCGGAGTCACCCGAGGAGCGCCGCGCGCGCATGATACGCGAGGATCCGATGATAGAGCGCATCATGGCACTTGCTGCGGAGACGAACAAGGACGACCCGTCCGCCATCCACGCCGCGACCGAGTATTTGCAGGAATATATCCACCAGACGTACGGCGACAATCCGAACTATTAAATGATCGCAGCCTGTTCCCCGCCCGATTTCGGGCGGGGAACATTTTCGTGCGGTGTATGTGCGATTTGCTCAATAAGTTTATGCATTGTGCATAGTTTTCATCTCTGTTTACCCCGTTTTACGTTGATTTAATGCTTGAAATAACTGCGCGAATAAAGTATAATATTGTCGGCGAAAAAATCTTTTCATTCGGAGTTGACATGGCATATACGCACAGCGCGCCCGTATGCGACGCGCTTAAATATATTTATTACGACATGAGGGCGGGTCGCGCCGCCGACGGACTTGCGCTGCTCGAGTCAGCGTCCGCCGCCGGCGATGGCGACGCGAGCTGCATTCTCGGACGCTGCCTTATGGGACCGAGGTACGCGTGGAAGTACCACAGGTTCCCCGTCGACGAAAAGCGTGCGCTCCAGCTTCTGCGTCTGTCGCTGCATCAGGGCAGCGCGCTCGGCGTCGTCGCGCTCATCCGCGAAAGCGAGCTTACGGCGCAGCTCGAACGCGAGATGAAGTTCCCCGATCTCGAAGCCGCATTTGCCGCCGTGATCGAGGCCGCCGAGGGCGGCGACGCATACTGCGCGCTTTTGGCGGGCGAAGCGTACGCAGGGCACGATTTTTTGCGCATATGCGGCAAGGACCGCAGCGCGTTCGAGAGCGACGAGTCCTATAACAAATACGTCGCGGCGAACGAAGCCAAATGCGACGATATGTTCCGCCGCGCGTTCAGGGGCGGCATGTACGCCGCCGGCGACGCGCTCATAAACCGCATCGACAACGAGAACGCATTTCTGACAGACAAGCTGTCACCGAAGGCGGTCGAGATACTTCACGAGGGCGCCGAGCTCGGCTATCCGCCGCATCAGCTTCGATACGCGGAGCAGCTCAAATCCTCCGATACGCACGCCGACGCGGTAAAATGGTATCGGCTCGCCGCCGAGGGCGGAGAGCTCGACGCATGGTACAAGCTCGGCATGTGCGCGCTCAAGGGCGAGTGCATGGTAAAGGATCTCAAAACAGCGGTATCGTGCTTCGAGCACGCGCTCGACGACGATGAACTCGAGGTGAGCTGCTGCAATCAGCTCGGCGCCATCTATTACAAGGGCGGCGACGGCATGGAGCCGAACTACGAGCTTTCGTACAAGTACCTGAAGTACGCATACGACAAGGGCAGCAGATACGGCGTGTACTTCCTCGGCAAGATGTGCTTTTTCGGCACGGGCACGGAACAGGACTACGTCGCCGCGCGCAAATATCTCGAACAGATGGACTGGCACTACTGGCGCAAAAACTACATGCTCGGGTGCATATACGGTCAGGGACTCGGGGTCGAGGTCGACTGCGAGCGCGCTGTCGAGGAATTGAAGAAGGCGGAGCATCACCACGACGCAAAGGAAGAGCTCGCGCACTATAAAAAGAAGCTTTTCGGCGGCTGGAAAAGAGTGTGAAAGGGACGCGCATGAGCGCGTCCTTTCACTTTGCGGACGCAGTGATGCCGCCGCCGTCCAAGCCATGGCATCGAGCCGGAGGCTTTCCCAGCCACACCTACGCGCAGCACGCTCGTGCGATGCTTGACGCTCCCATTGTTCAACACAGACACGACGTTTTGACGGCGCACTCGCCCCGCCGCGAGGGAGCTGTTATGCCGAAGTGTTGACGCGGTGTTCTTTTGGAGAGGGGGTTCGGGCGTAGGTTGGCGCGAAGCGGCAAACTACCACCTTTCTCTTTGAAAGAAAAGGTCCTCATCCCACATCGTCTCTTTCTTGCGAGAAAGTCCCCCTTGTCAAAAACCTATTCATAGGTGTGAAAGACGTCACCACGTCAGATGTGCAAAGGTAACTGCCGGTGGGTGCGCACCGCATAATGAACCGCGTGTGAGCAGTATCTCCTCACTACGTTCGGAGCTACGACACGTTTTCGCTTCGCGAAAATGTGTGGGGACGCTGGTTCGGCGGCGCGGTCGCTTTGTAAAAAGTGTGATACAACCGACATCGCGTCAGCGTCAAACCGTGGTGCGCCGCCTTAAAACAGCTTCATGCAGTCCTCGCGCGAAAACGAGTACTTTTTCCCGCAGAAACGGCAGCCGAGCTCGATCGTTTCGTCTTTGCCCTCCGCGCGCAGCTCGGATAAGAGCTTTTCGACCTCGCTTTTGCCGAGCGAACGGACTGCGCGCGCGGTCCGCTCGCGCGAGCACGTGCAGCGGTACTCGGTGTCGATGGTGTCGAAAACGTCGTATTCGACGCCCGCGCACGCGACGTCGAGTATCTGCTTGCATGTCATGCCGTCGGCGAACATGCGCGACAGCTTCGACAGCTTGCCTGCGTTTTCCTCGAGCCGCGCGGCGACGCTGTCGTCGGCGAACGGCAGCATCTGCACGAACACGCAGCCCGCGCCGAGGCAGTGCAGGTCGGGAGCGATGAGCACACCGACGGCGCACATCGTCGGTATCTGTTCACTTCCGGCATAGTAGGCGGCGATATCGTCGCCGATCTCGCCCGTGACGAGCTCGGTCACGCCGACATAAGGTTCCTCACCGCCGGCGTCGCGTATGATCTGCAAAACGCCGCGTCCGATAAGACCGCCGACGTCGAGTTTGCCGCGTTCGTTCAGAGGCAGATCGGCGGCGGGATTTTCAATGTAGCCGCGCACGTTGCCCATGTAGTCGGCGACGGCGGTGACAAGACCGGCGGGACCGTCGCCGCGAAGCGTCACGGTGACTGAGTCGTCGGGGTCGCCGAGCATCGAGCCGATCACGGACGTGACTGTGAGCAGCCTGCCGAGAGCGGCGCCCGCCGTCGCCGACGTCTTGTGTATCTCGATGCCGCGGTTCACGATCGCGGTCGAATCTATAACGTGTATGCGCGCGCTTCCGTCGAGCGTCATGGCTCGAAGTATCATGGTTTGTATTTGATCCGGAGGGAGAGGGACTTTTTTCAAAAAGTCCCTCTCCCTCCGGACCTCCCTCTCTTCAAAAACTTTTTTATTACTGTTTTACCGGCGACGATGTTTCGTAAAGATGCTCGGGCGCAATATCTATATCATCGCTCCATACAACGGTGCCGCAGTCTGCCCTCGCGCGCAGGAAAAATGCAACATTCTTGAGCGGCGCATATATGGGCTTCTGCAAAAGCGGACGCGCGTCATATATTTTTTCCATTCCGTCGGCAAATGTGATGAGCAGCGTATAGTCGTCACGCGGCTCTACGTCGGTTACTATCCAATTAGGTGCGCTCATGTCGTCCTGCTCCTTTCAGTGAAGCGGTTCAATTTTATAAAGCGGCTGTTCGTTCATGGCAAGCTCCCAGTTAGCCAAAAGCTCGTCTTTATGCAGTTCAGCCCACGCGGCGATATATTTCTTTTGGGGTCTTGGCATTTCGCCTTCCGTGAGTTCGCCTTCCATGTTGAATACAGCGTTATAGCCTTGATACGACGCATGAAAATGCGGCGGATTATGTTCACCGCTGTTGTACATTCGGATTATTATCCCGTAAAACATAGATATCGCAGGCATTATATTGTCCTCCTTGCCGCTTCGTTCATCATCATTCTATCACACCCACCACTTTATTTCAAGCGTCCGTTCACAGCCCGTTGTTGCCGCTTGAGGCAGTCTTTTTCACTCTCGCCGCGATGTGGATGCGGTCAAGGGCGCCGTCTTTGACGGCGCTGCCGCTGTCCTCGTCGCCGTCGGCGAGAGGCGTCATGTCCGTGTCGCGATAAACGGCGAGTACCTCGAAACCAGCGCGGACGAGTTCGTTTTTCATTACGCGCACCGTGTAGCATCGCTGGCGCTGCACCTCGTCGTAACGACGCCAAACGTCGGGATCGACGTCGTCGCGGACGAAGTAGGTGAGATAAAACCGCGCAAGTCCCGTTTTGTCGCTATACTCGGTCTGCCACCCGCAATAGACGTTTTCGCCGTCGATCACGATGTCGCGGTCGTAGACATGGCGGTATTTGCCGCGCGGCGCGATGTCGAACACGAATATCCCGTCCGGGACGAGATAATTGTGTATGAGCGCAAGGCACCGCCGCAGGTCGCGGCGGTCGGTGAGGTAGTTGACGGAGTCGCACGTCGATATAACGGCGTCGACGGTGCCGTATAGCTCGAACGCGCTCATGTCCTGACACAGCCACAGCACATTTTCGACGCCGGCACTGTCGGCATTTTCACGCGCGCGCGCCAGCATTTCGGGCGAATTGTCCGCGCCCGTCATGTCGTAACCGCGGCGCGCAAGCTCGAGCGTCAGCGTGCCCGTCCCGCACCCGAGGTCGAGCACAAGCTCGGGACGCGTGCGGCAGTATCTGTCAAATACGCGCTCTATAAAATCCGCCCACCCCGTATAGTCGACGTGCGCGTTGATGCTATCATAAAATTCAGCAGTAATTTCGTACATTTTTTTTATTTGTTTTTTTCGGGGGAGCCCCCTTTTTGAAAAAAGGGGGCTCCCCCATACCCCCTCACCCAAAAACTTTTAATAAATATTTTTGAATAAAAGTAATAAAAGTTTTTGAAGGGAGGGTGCAGGGAGGGAGACTTTTTTCAAAAAGTCTCCCTCCCTGCGAGAAAACTCACTTATTTCTTAAATCTTATCACATTCCACGAAGCCTTGCCGAGGAGGGATTCGGCGAGGCGTCCGTCGACCTTGGTAACGCCGTTGGACTGCGGGTGGATGAAGTAGGGATTTTCCTCCGTATTGACGGCGTTGACGTCGTCGTGATGCATCGTGATATGCTCGACGAAGTTATAATCCTCGAATCCGCCGAGGTCGATGGTCGTAACGATATCGTCGGTCAGGTTCTTGTTGACGGCGAACACGGTCAGCTCGCCCTTTTCCTCGTTGACTACGGCTACGCTGTCGACGTAGGGCACGTCCTTATAATGACGCGTGTCGTACTTTTCGCAGTCGACCTTTGTCACGAGAGCTGTTCCGCGTCCGTACATGGATGCGTGCATGTAGGGGTAGAAGATGGTCTGCGCCCACGCGCCGCCGCCGTTGCGCGTCATTATCGGCGCGATGACGTTGACGAGCTGCGCCATGCATGCGACCTTCACGCGGTCTGCATGGCGGAGCAGCGTGATGAGCAGCGAGCCGATGAGGAGCGCGTCCTCGAAGTTGTAGACGTCCTCGAGCTGCGGAGGCGCGATGCTCCAGCGCTCGATGTGCTTGCGGTTCGGGTCCTCGTTGCAGTGATACCACACGTTCCACTCGTCGAAGCTGATGTTGACCTGCTTGTGCGAATGCGCGACGACCTTCGCATAGTCGATGGCGGAGACGACGCTGTTTATGAAGTAGTCCATGTCGAGGTTGTTGGCGAGGAACGTCGCGGTGTCGTGCGCGTGGTTGTTGTAGTACGTGTGGCACGATACGTAGTCGACGTTTTCGTAGCAGTGCGAGAGCATCGTCGCCTCCCACGTGCCGAACGTGGGCATGCCGCTGCCCGAGCTGCCGCATGCGACGGTCTCTATCGACGGGTCGACCCATTTGAGCATCTTCGCCGCTTCGTTGGCAACGCGGCCGTACTCGTCCGCGGTCTTCGCGCACATCTGCCACGGGCCGTCCATCTCGTTGCCGAGGCACCACAGCTTTATGTTGAACGGATCCTTGAAGCCGTTCGCGATGCGGCGGTCGGACCAGTACGTCCCGCCCGGATGATTGCAGTATTCGATGAGATCCTTCGCCTCGGCGGGTCCGCGCGTGCCGAGATTGACCGCCATCATGACCTCCGTGTTCGCGCGCTTCGCCCATTCCTGGAACTCGTCGATGCCGACCTGATTCGTCTCAAGCGTGCCCCACGCGAGCTCGGTGCGGACGGGACGCTTGTCCTTCGGTCCGATGCCGTCCTCCCAGTTGTAGCCTGAGACGAAGTTGCCGCCCGGATAACGAACGACCGGTACGCCGAGCTTGCGCACGAGCTCGATAACGTCGCGGCGGAAGCCCATCTCGTCCGCGGTCGGGTGCCCCGGCTCATAGATGCCGCCATATACTGCCCGCCCGAGATGCTCGATGAAGCTCCCGTATATGCGCGGGTCAACGGCGCCGACTTCGTAATCACGGTCAAGTTTGATTTTTGCTTTCATGGTAATGTCCTTTCTTTAGATGGTTTTTGTCGGGGAAAAAACTTTTTGAAAGAAAGTTGGCTTTTCCTTCGGAAAAGCTCCTCTCACACTCTCTTTCAGAAACTTTTATTACTTATGTATGCGGTTCAGTATGCTTATCCTCACACGCCTTTATTATATAGTGACCGGCGGGAAAAAACTTGCACAATATTGTTATACGATTGAATTTTTTTAGGGAAAGCGTTTGCGGGAAACTACACGTTCATTCGGAGACTTTCAGCGTATGTCCGCATGATGCGCATTTTTCGCGGTCTTTATGCTGCACCTCGCCGCAGACGACGCAGTTTATCAGCTCCGCGTCACCGTCCGGCAGACGCTGCACGAAATTTGTTCCGTATATGTGGACTACCCTGTCGCCCCGTTTGAAATTCGACGTGTAAAAGTCTATCGACTTGACGTCTTTAAGCGGCTTAAACGTCGGGCGGCACGTTATCGTTTTGCCGGAATCGAGTTTGACCTCGAGATCGACTACGTTTCCGTATTCGGCGCCGCGCCCCGCGACGCGGTAATTGCGTCCGAACTGATGTATGAGGACCTCACGCACTTTGACGTTTTCGATAGTGCCGCGCCACGAACGGTCTATGAGCTTCATGGGAACGCCTGTGACGATGAGCACGGCGATAAACGGCACAATATACGCGAGTATCTGCGCCGAGACAGAGCTTTGCGCGATCTTGCCGCGGTAGTAGAAAAGTATCAAAGCGACGATCGCAAAGCCGGCGACGCAGACGAGCAGACGTTTCACGATCTGCATCGTTATATACCGCTTTATATCATTCGGTATATTATGCTTTATTCCTCGGGGGGGGGTTATTCTTTGCTGTTTCGTCTTTCTTGGCGCTCATGCCGGGTCTCCTTTATGTAAAATAATTCAGGGAAAGCTTTTTGGCAGAGGGTTCTGAATAACTTAAATAATCGGTATTCTGAATATGTTCACCGACCTCGGCGCGAAATCGTAGGCGAACGGGACGTCGTCGACGTCGACGGAACCGTACTTTGTCGCAACCTTTTCGGGCTCCTCGAATGAGTTTTTGTCGTCTATGGAGTCGGCGGTCAGCGTTTCGAGCTTCACGGTGCGCGCGCCGTGACCTGCGCCCTCGACCTCGATGTTCATCGTCACAGGAGTCGGACGAACGTTGACGGCTTTGATTATGACCTCGTTTGCGTTCTCGTCGAGCGTGGACGAAACGTATATGCGGCGCGGCGGCTTCGGGTCGTAGTCGATCTCGTTCACGACCGCGCCGTCGATCTCTGTTACGATGTGCTTGCCGCAGCGTTTAACCGATACGGTGTATTCGCGCGCGTTCTCCCATTCAAACGCGGCGTTCGACAGCCTCTCGTCGTAGCCGCGTTTGCGTATCATAAGCGCGGACTCGCTGCCCCTGCGTCCCTCGCCGCCGAACGTCCATGTGAACTGCGCGTCCTCACCGACACAGAACGATATCGCAACGCCGCGTCTCCACCGGAACGGTTCGTCGCCGGGACGGCGGGGCGGTATCTCCTCGACAGGCTCGTCCGCGCACACGGTGCAGGAGAACTCGAAATCCTCGTAGTCGCCGTGTACGGCGACGTCCTGCACGGGACCCCAGCGGCGCGGACGGTGCTCGCCCTCGACGGGCGGCGGGAGCGTGCCGCGCGACAGCGTGCCGTCCTTGTACGACCAGTCGCCGTTTTTGACCTCTATATCGGCGGCGGACACAGGCTCGCCGTTCACCTTGACGGAGCCGAATTTCACCTCGCCCCTGCCGACGCCGAAGGCGAAGCCGCCCGATATGCGCTCGGGCACGTATACGTCATCGTCTGGCGTTACCTCGACGGAGACGGGAAGCGTCACGTCGCCCTGGTTGACGGAGTACATCTTCTGCACGTAATAGCTCGGTATGCCGTAGACGCGGTGGTTGTCGTACCAGATAAGGTTCGGGTTCCAGTTGACGTAGTCGGTGTTGCACAGAAGCGGCGCGTAGCACGTCAGCGCGACCTTGTCGGCGTTGAGCTCGAAGCTCGTCATGTACGCGGCCTCGCAGAGCGCGTTATAGAACGTGCTGTTTCTGCTCGCGTATTCGCCGAGGAACACCTTCGGTCCGTTCGGATCGTAGAAATCGGAGAAATAGCGGTCGTAGTTCTGTATCATCCAGTCGGGAGCGACGTAGTAGTGCTCGTCGACGGCGTATGAGCCCCATTTGCGCGACGATTCCCAGCCGCGGTCAAAGCCGATGCCGGCGGGCGCGGGACCCGCCGTGTTGAGTATCTTAACATTCGGGAATTTTTCCGCTATGGCGCGGTGGAAGAGCGGATAGCGTTCGAAGAAGCCCTCGTCGACCTCCTCGTTGCCGATGGCGATGTATTCGATGTTGAACGGCGCGGGATGTCCCATTTCGGCGCGGACGGCGCCCCATTTCGTCGACGCGTCGCCGTTGGCGAATTCGAGAAGCTCGAGCGCCTCGTCGACCCACGGCTGCATCTCGTCCATCGGGACCCAGTACTGTCTGTGCGGGTTGAACGCGCCGGGGAGGACGGGCATCGCTTTCGCGCCTATGTCCTCGCAGAAGAGGAAGTATTCGTAGTAGCCGAAGCCGTAAGTCTGATTGTAGCCCCAGTTGTCGCGCTTGGAGGCGCGCTCCTCGAGCTTGCCGACCGTGTTGCGCCAGCGGTACATGGCGTCTCTCGCGTGCTCGTCGACGTCGCCGTCATGGGTGAGGCAGCCGCCGGGGAAGCGCATGAATTTCGGCTTCATGTCGGCGAGGAACTGCGCGATGTCGGGGCGAAGTCCGTTTTCGCGTCCGCGGAACGTGTCGGCGGGGAAAAGCGACACCATGTCAAGGCACACGCTGCCCGCGCCGTGTACTACGACCGCGAGCCGTCCCTCGTAGTCTTCGGCGGAGGAAACAATGGTCGCCGTATACTTTTTCCACTCGGGCGAGTCGACGGTGATATCGGCGCTGCCGTAGACGACGCCGTCCTTCGATTCGAGCCTTATTTCGACTTTTTCCTTTAAGCATACGTCGCGGCGCGCGAACATGGAGAAGCGGTACTCGGCGTTCTTGCGGTAGGGGAGACCCGAGTTGTAGCCGCTGTTGACGGCGGCGACGGTGCCCTCGACGTCAAGACCGTGTCTTGACGCGTTCGTTATGCGCAGATAGTGGGTGTTATGTACGTTCAACGGGTACACGGACTCGACGGAGCCGTGAGCGACGCCGCCGTCGCGTCCGACGAGCTCCCATGCTGTCATGGGCGTATACTCGCGGTTGTCGACGTCGCAGAACTCGAACGAGCGGTTCTGTACCATCTCGGCGTAAAGACCGCCGTCGGCGGCGTGGTTTATATCCTCGAAGAATATGCCGTAGAGGTCGCCGGTGGGAAACAGTTTTTCGTTTGCGTTTACTTTTATCGCGGAAAGCATGTCAGTTTACCGAGCCTTTCTGCGCGCGCGTACTTGCCCGCGCTTCGTTCTTGTTTTTTTCACATGTCCACAAAGATTATACTTGAAACGCGGCGTTGTGTCAACAAGTATAGGTAAATATAAAAGATTATTTGCGTAAAGTGTGGGAGCCGCGCTCTTGCGCACGGCACGACGCTTCCTGCATCAAACGCGGACATTTTCTCTTCTTATACTGCCTATATTATACCACAAAATTTGCGATTTGTCAAGTACTCTTCACAAATTTATGTATTATTTTTTCGTTTTCGCGTAATCGTTCAACCGTTGCCTTCACTGGCATCTCCCACACTTTTCGCGAAGCGAAAACGTGTCGTAGCTCCGAACGTAGTGAGGAGATACTACTCACACGCGGTTCATTGTACAGTCTCACCCACCGGCAGCTACCTTTGTTTACCCAACGTGGTGACGTCTTTCACACTAACAAATTGGTTTTTGACAAGGGGGACTTTCTCGCAAGAAAGAGATAATACGGGATGATGGACGTTTCTCGTTTACGAGAAACGTCGTAGTTTGCCGCTTCGCGCCAACCTACGCCCGAACCCCCTCTCCAAAAGAACATCCCGTCAACATTTTCTGCTAACAGCTTCCTCGCGACATGTCGATATCGCCGTCGAAACGTCGTGTCTGCATCGGTCGATGGGAGCGCGGGGCATCGCACGAGCGTTGTGCGCGTAGGTGAGGCTGGGAAGCCGGTATCTCCTCACTACGTTCGGAGCTACGACACGTTTTCGCTCACGCGAAAAGTGTGGTGATGCTGGTTCGGCAGCAGCTACACTCGCCGCATACATTAAAACAGCCTCGGGGGCGGACGCCCCCGAGGCTGAAATCTTCAACAATTTCCCGTTATCGCATCCGCGATGCTCGCAAACTCCGCGACCGACAGCCGCTCCCCCCTCGTGCGCGGGTCGACGCCGACGCCTTGCAGTATAGCGCCGACGCGCTCCTTGCCAAGCTCGGGAAACGCTGCCGACAGCGCGTTTTCCAGCGTCTTACGCCGCTGACCGAACGCGCCCGCGATAACGCGCCTCAGCGTATCGTAGTCGCATACGCGGACGGGACGCTCGTCGTCGCGGTAAAGCTCTATTTTCACCACCGTCGACGTCACCTTCGGCGCGGGCAGAAAGCTGCCCGGCGACACCGTGAACAGCCGCGACGCGCGACCGTGATACGATACCGACGCCGTTATCGCGCCGTAGTCGACGCTGCCCGGCTTCGCGACAAGTCGCGCCGCGACCTCCGTCTGCACCATCACCGTTATCGAGCGCAGACGCTTTCCGCCGTGTTCGAGCAGACGCATTATTATCGGCGTCGTGATGTAGTAGGGCAGGTTCGCGCACACGCAGAACTCGCGCTCGCCGAACGCAGACATCGCCAGCTCGTCTATGTCGCAGTCGAGTATGTCGCGGTTCAAAACCGTCACGTTCCCACAGTCCGAAAGCGTGTAGTCGAGCACAGGCATAAGCGACGCGTCGACCTCGACGGCGAGCACTTTTTCCGACAGCGCCGACAGCTCGCGCGTCATGACGCCGATGCCGGGTCCGATCTCGAGCACGCATACGCCGCCGTCGCTCCCGCACGCGGCCTCCGCGATGCGGCGCGGTATCGCGTCGTTGATGAGAAAATTCTGCCCGTACTCCTTCTTCGTCGTGACGCCGAATCTCTCCATTATCTCGCGCACCTCGCGCGGACTCGTCAGATTCATATGCGTCCCCGGTCAATGTACGTCGCGATGTCGGATAGCGACGGCTCCGCCGCTATCATTTTCGCGACCTCGCGCGCATACAAAAGCGCACCTCTCCTCGACAAATGCGTGTCGTCTGCGACGCCCTTTTCATACGCGCCACCCTCATATTCTCCCGGCTCCGCGTGAAGATACAGCTTTTTCGACGCCTCGCATCCGAGCGAGCGGAGAATATCGAGACTCGCGCCGCCGAGATCGAACATCGGCACGCCGTACGCCGCCGACAGCTCCGCCAGCTTTTCCCTGTAATCGGCAAACGACATCGTAAACGTGCCGCCGTCGCCGCAGTTGCGCCTCATCACGGGCGAAACGAGCACGGGACGAAGTCCCCGCGCCTTCGACGAGACTATGTACATCCGCATCCATTCCTTGTATTCGTCCGCGTTCACATAGCGGTTCGGACGCGCCTTCGTGCAGTCGTTGTGCCCGAACTGGAACAGCACCGCGTCGCCCTCATGCGCGCGCGACAGCGTCTCGTCCCATTTCCCTTCGAGGAAAAACGAGCGCGACGACCTGCCCCCTATCGAGCGGTTCTCTATTTTGACGCACGGCAGCTCATATACGCGGCACTGCGAATACGTGCTGTCCTCGGCTCTGTACTCGCGCACATAATCGTCGTCGGCAAAATATCTGTGCAGCACCTCGCCCCAGCCCGTCTGCGGATAGTAGTAACCGTCGTAGGACTGCACCGTCGAGTCGGAGACGAGGAAAACGGTGCGCTTGCGCGACGCCTGCGTCCGCGGCAGCTTCACCGCCGTGATGTCATTTACCTCGATATCAGCTTTAACGTCGTCCTCGCCGTCGGGTATATCGGGCGAAAACATCACCGTCACACGCGTCCCGCACGCACGAAGCGTAAACGTGCATACGCCGTCATCGCTCATTTTGACGCCGCGTACCTTTACGCCGTCCGCGTACACCGAAAACGGCGCGGACGCGCTGACCGCCGCCGTTATCTCATAGTCGACGGGCTCACATTCGAAGTCGTACACTTTCCCCTCGTGGTACTCGTATACGCCCCATCCCGTCTCTTCGCGCTCGCGGAATCGGCGGCACACGTTTCCGCACGCATCCGCATTCGTCTCGCGGCGCGGTCTGTATACTCCGTCATCGCCCCAGCCCTCGGCAGCGCCCGGGTACGCGATATATCTTTCTTTGAAACCGTTCATTTCTGTTTTACTTTATGTGCGAGAGGCTCTCCCTCACCTTATGCTTTCCCGATACCATCTCGGCAAAGTACGCGGCGACGCGTCCGAAAAGCTTCGTTTTCGTCACGTCGTAAGCGAATATCCTCTCGTCAGACAGTATCGGTGCGAGAATCTTCTCCGCCTCGTCCTGCGTCAGCGCGTCGCCGAGCTTCACGCATGACAGCTTTTCCTGACATTCGGACAGAAGCGGGTCCGTGCTCGGCGTGAACGACCTCCCCTCGTCGTCGACAGCGAGCAGGTATCTGCACCAGCACGCGTACACGAGCGGCACCGCCACGAGCGTATCCATATCGAGTCCGCGTGCCATGTACTCCGTCACGGTCTGACCGAACCGCACGCCCAGCTTCTGCGACGTGTCCGTCGCGATGCGCTGCGGCGCGTCAGGCATGAACGGATTCGGCAGGCGCACGTTTACGACTTCGTCGATGAAGTCGCGCGGCGAGATTATGCCCGGGTCGGTCACGACTGGCAGCCCCTCGACGTAGCCGAGCCTGTTCACGAGACGGCAGAGGTCGGGGTCCTTCATTTCCTCGTTTATGAGCGTATAATCTAAAAGACAGCCGTATACGGCGAGAGACGTGTGGAGCGGATTAAGGCACGTCGACACCTTCATGCGCTCCGTTTTAGCCACCGTCTCGCGGTCGGTGAATATGACGCCGACGGTCTCGAGCGGCGGACGCCCCGCGGGGAATTTATCCTCGACGACGAGGTACTGCGGCGCCTCCGCGTTGACGAACGGCGCTATGTACGTGCTCTTTTCGGTCACGATAGTCTCGGTATCGGTGAAGCCCTCGTAATTTAGCAGCTTCGCCACCCTCGCGTCGGGACGCGGCGTTATCTTGTCTATCATCGAGCACGGGAACGCGACGCGGCTCTCGTCGGTCAAATAATCGACAAAGCCCTCCGGCAGCTTGCCGCGTCCGACCCAGCCCTCCGCATATGCGAGAACTGCGGCCCTCAGCTTGTCACCGTTGCCGGAGCAGTTGTCCATCGACAGCATGGACAGCGGGGGCGCGCCGTTTTCATACCGACGCGACAACATATATGTGAGCCGCCCCATAAACGACTTCGCCTCCGACGGCTCGCCGTCGAGATCCGCTATAGCGGACGGCGCCGCGTACCCCTTTTCCGTTATCGTGAACGTCACGAGCTTGAGCGACGGCGAGGACATTATTTCGCAAAGCCTCTCCATGCCGTCGTTTACGTATATCGCCTCCGCGACGCTGCCTATCGGCGACTTTTCGACGTGACCGTCGCCGTGGAGAGTCACGAGCAGCGACACGTTGTCGTAGGGCGCATATATCTTTTCTATTATCTCGCCGTCGAAGCCCTCGGCGGCGATGATGCCCTTGTCATAGGAGCCGTCCGTGAGCATCCGCTCGCACAGCGCGCACGGAAACGCGCGGAAGATGTTGCCCGCGCCGAAGTGGAGCCATCCCGGCTCTTTACGTGTCCGTTTTATCATCGCGTCCCTGTCATAGGGAAATTTCAAATCGTGAAGCGTTGCCATATCGGCCTCCTTTACAGACTCTAATTTAATATTGCGTTATCGGCAGTGAATCGTCGTCCTGCCCCTTCTTTATCGACCTTATCTCTATCGGATACGACACCTTGTCGTTGACGTGTACCGTCACCGTCTGCCCCGCGCGCTTGCCGAGCAGCGCTTTCCCGACCGGCGACTCCTTTGAGATGCAGTCGTTGAACACGTCGTTGCGCAGCGTCGTGACGATGCGGATGACGCGCTCCTCCTCGTCCTCGGGGTAGTATATGGTCACCTCGTCGAACAGTCCCACAACGCCCTCGCGCGAATCGGTCGATATAACGTGCGCCGTGCGTATCATGTTTTCGAGATAGCGTATGCGGCTGTTGTTCGCGTTCATCTCGCGTTTCGCGGACCTGTACTCGTCGTTCTCGGAAAGATCGCCGAGCTCGCGCGCGGCTTTGACCGCTTCCTTGAGCTGCGCCCTTTTCGCGATACGCTCCTCGATCTCGGCCTTCATTTTGTCGATGTCGACCTTCGTCAGCTCGTTATGCATAAAGCGCCTCCGTCAGTCGAACGTCGCCGTGTACTCGATGGACGCGACTTTGCCGTCCGCGAACGTGACCGTCACGCTCGCGCCCTTGCCGTTATAGATTATGTTGCCCGACTGCGTCTTAGACTCGTCGCCGTAGATGCTGAATGCGTCGGACTCGGGCGAGCCTATCGACAGTCCCTCGGGCGTCGAAACGAGGTCGTCCTTCACGAACAGCGAATAAATGCGTCTTTCGCCCTCGTTCTCGTACACGGTGATCTCGATGCTGCCGTAGTTGTAATTGATGTCGGTGCCCTGGAACGCGCACGACGGCGACTCATACGTCGATACGGGATCGCCGAGCGCGGCGATAACGTCGTCAGCGAGCGCGTTCATCTCGATCGTGACGCCGTTGTAGACGAATACGGGCTTGACAGCGTCCGACGCGTCGTTTGAGTTTGTCTGCGCAGGCGCGTTCGTGCCGCCGGACTTGCCCGTGTCGGATGTTTCGGCGGGGTCGCCGCTGCATGCGGCGAGCATAACGACCGCGAGCGCGCAGATAATGAGTGCAATAATTCTTTTCATGATACTTTTTCCTTTCAAATATAAAACTGTAACAGTTTTCAAAGATGGGGGTCCGGGGGAAGAAGCATTTTGTTCCCCCGGGAAAAACCTTAACCAACAGCGCCGAAGTGGACGAGATGACCGAGCTCGGCAAGCTCCTTCTGCTGCGCCGCGATCATATCATCGTAGAATTTTTCCTTTTCCGCCCACACGGACGCGTATTCTTCGTCGCCGCGCCTGTCCGGTATGCCGAACTCGTCAGACAGTATGCCGCCGACGTAGCTCGTCACCTTTTCCGCGCCCGACAGATTCATATGCATGCCGCGGTCGAACGTGTCGGTCTCATAGTCGATGCCGATGTCGTTTGCCGCCGCGAGCACGTTGATATAACGCAGCCCGTGCGCGGACGCGTATGCCTCGACCTGCGCCTCGTATTCGTCGTACCAGTGCGGCACCAGCGACGGTGCCTTCATCAGTATCAGCTCGACGCCGTGCGACTCGCAAAGCGTCACCATCTTGTCGAGATACTCCGTCGCCGTCGACCCGAACGTGTAATCGTCGAGCGGACGCACCGCGGGCAGCTCGTCGGGCGAGACTCCGTTCGCGTCCACGCGCATGTAGTAGCCGTTGTGCGTCACCTTGTCGCGCCCGTACATGTACTTCACGTCGTCAGATGTCAGCGATGACCAGCGCGAGTGATAGCGCAGAAGCGGGAAAACATAGGAGAGAAACGACTCGTTCACGACCTCGCCAGTGTCCGCGTCGCGCTGCCCTTGAAGCATTGAAGCCTCGACCGCCGCCAACTTGTACCGCGACAGCTTCATACCGTCGAGCGCGATGCGGTTGTACGCCTCCTTCTGCGGCTCGTTGTATTTCAGCGACAAAACGTTGAATACGACCGCCTTCGGCGTCTCATGCGCGAGCATCTCCTCGAGCAGATAGTACGACTGCCATATGAGCTGCTGCGCCGAGCCGCGCACGAACGACGTTATGCCGTACTCGCGCCACAGAGCGACGGGCGAAATGTTCGAGAACACCTCACAGTCGCCGACAAAGAGGACGTCGTGCGGAAGCTTTTCGTCATAGTATTCGGCGATAAACGCGCCGTCGAGCGCGCCCGACATGTACTTCGGCACGCACAGCCGCGTCGCAATATCGAGCAGACACAGCGACACTAAAATCGCCGCAATTATTATCGCCGCGGTCCTTATCCTTTTCTTCTTTTCCATTTTCAAAACTGATTATATATGAACTGCGACGCGTCGTAGCCTATGCCGTAAGCGCCGAAAACGAGTGTCGCGACCGCAAGCAGACACGACAGCGATACGCGCAGCGCATACCGCCCCGACGTCCGCTCGCGCAAGGACTTTTTCCCGCCGAGCACGCTCACGGCGAATATGACGGCGCAGCCGACAGCTAAAAGCGCATAGTCCGCGCCTGTCAATCCGAGCGTCAGCATCGAGCCGTCGAAAAACACGCCGTAGTTGAACGTCGTAAATATCGAGCCGACGGCGGAGAACGTCTTCCCCACGTCGGCGTAAACGTCGAACATTCGTATCATGCTCATCAAAAAATACGTGCGCACGATCATGAACGCGCCCCACGCGCCGCCCTCGCCGATGCCGGTCTTCGCGTGGAATTTTTCATAAAGCGGCGACAGCTCCTGCGAAATGAGGATCACGACACAGTTCGCCATCCCCCACGCGATGAAATTCCACGCCGCGCCGTGCCATATGCCCGTCACGAACCAGACTATCACCGTCGCGACGTATACGGGGAACCGCTTCGCCGCGCCCGCGCCGACATGCTTTTTCACCCACTTCGACGCTTTGCCGACGGGCCCCGCTATGCTGAGCGGATAAAACAGATACTCGCGGAACCATTCGCCGAGCGATATGTGCCATCTGCGCCAGTATTCCGCTATCGACTTCGAGAAGTACGGGCGTATGAAGTTTTCGCGCAGCTTTACGCCGAGCGCCTCCGACAGCCCTATCGTGATGTCGATGCCGCCCGTGAAATCCGCGTATATGCGGATCGAATAGAGCACGACGGCGGCAAGCGCGTACGCGCCTCTGTACGCGTCCGCGTCGCCCGCGAGCGCGTTCACCGCGACCGCGACTCTGTCCGCGAGCACGAGCTTTTTGAAATATCCCCATGCTATGCGCAAAAACGCCCACGAAAGAGCGTCCGCGCCGACGTCAGACGGCGACCAAAGCTGCGCGCCCGTCTCGTCGTAGCGCGAAAACGGACCCTGCACGAGCTGCGGGAAATAGGCGGCGAACAGCGCCACCTTCAATATATTGCGCTCCGCTGAGTACTTTTTTCTAAACACGTCGACGACGTAGCCGACGCACATGAACGTGTAAAACGATATTCCGAGCGGCAGCGCGAGCGTGATAAACAGATCGCTCTCATTTTTCGTGAAATGTAAGAGCGCGTTCGCGTTGTGAAGCGCGAAATTGTAGTATTTGAGCACCGCCAAAACGGCGATATCCGCCGTCACCGTCAGCGCCATTACGAGCTTCGCGCGCCGTTTTACGCGCCTTCGCATCTCTTTTTTCGTCTCGCGGTCAAATTCGCCCGACGATATCTCGCCCTCTCCGCGCTCGTATACCTTCGCGACCGCGATGCCGCCCGCATAAGTGACGAGCACGGTGAAGATAAGAAAAGGCAGATTATACCACGCGTACGACGCGAAGAATATCACCGACGATAAAAGCAAAAGATACGGCTTGCACACGCGCGGCAGCGTGTGGTAAACGGCTAAGAGGACGGCGGCGAAGATTATGAATTCAGCCGATGTATAGAGCATTACGGCTCATCATTCGTCCATCAGCTCGGAAACGAGGCTCCATATCGACTCTGCGGAGTTGAAGTTTTCGGGCGTTATCTTGTCCGCCGTGATCTGCACGTCGAACTCGTCCGCGATCTCGCCGATCAGCGTTACGATATCGAACGAATCGAGTATGCCGTCGTTTACGAGCGAGTCGCATTCCTCAAAGTCGATATCCTCGTGAAGCTCGGATAAAAGCTGTAAAATTGTGTCCATAAAAGTCTCCCGTATATATAAATTACTTTTTTTCCGTTTTCAGATAGAGCTCGTAAAGCCCGCGCCTGTCGCGCTTGCCGTTCGGCGTCAGCATCATCTCGTCGAGCTTCACCGTCACGTTCGGCAGCATGTAGCGCGGTAGCTTATGCCGCAGCTCGACCGTGAGCTGACGTTTATCGGCCGTGCCGGTGTAGAAGAACACTATTTTGCCCGCGTCGCGGTCGTATACGCAGCATACGTTCGTGACGCCCTCGCACGCGGCGGCGATGTACTCGATCTCGCCGAGCTCGATGCGGTGCCCCATATGCTTTATCTGATGGTCGCGGCGCGACACGAATACGAGCTGTCCGCGCTCGTTACAGCGCGCGATGTCACCGGTGCGGTATATGAACTCGTGATAGTGATGGTGAAGCGGATTCTGCACGAACGCGCGGTCCGTCTCCTCGGCGTTATTGTAGTAGCCGAGCGTCAGCGGCGTGCCGCGTATGCAGAGCTCGCCCTCCTCGCCGTCGCCGGCGAGACGTGCTCCGCCGTCCTCGCCCCATACGAGCAGCATAACGTCTGTGTTCGGGAACGGCTCACCTATCGGCACGGGCTCGCCGTCCGAAAGCTCGTCCGTGACGTGATAAAAGCAGCTCATGCCCGTACATTCCGTCGGACCGTAGAGATTGTAAAACTCGCACCCGGGCAGTGCCTGACGCCATATCTTTAGCTGCGACGGCGGGAAAACCTCCGAGCCGAACGCGACCGTTCGCAAAAACTCGGGCTTCACGGTGTCAAACGTCCCCGTCGACGATATCATCGTCAGCGCGGAAACGACCCAGCAGACGGTGTTTATCCTGTGTTCGTTCAAAAACTCCACGAGCTTTACGGGGAACATGAAGTTCGACTTCGGTATCAGATACGCCGTCGCGCCAAACTTGACTGTCGGGTAAAGCTCCTTGAGGCACGCGTCGAAGTAGAGCGGCGCCTGATTGCCGAATACGGTATCCTCGTCGAAGCATAGCGTCGACGAAAGCGCCTCGATATAGTCGATGACGGAGCGGTGGCATGCCGCAACCCCCTTCGGCACTCCCGTCGAGCCCGACGTGAACACCATGTATATCGGGTCGGTGTCAATCTGCCGCCGTCTTACGCGCGCGAGCGCGTCTCTGTCCGCGTCGGTGACCGTGCGCGCGAACATTTCCTCGCACATGACGGCTTCGGCGCCGTGCTCGTCCGCGAGTGCGCATGCCCGTTTATACGTGCTCCCGTCGCATATTATAACACGCACGCGCACGTTGTCAAGTATCAATCCTACTCTTGTCTCGGGCATTTCGTCGTCGATCGGGACGTACGACCCGCCAGCGTATACGACGCCGAAGAAGCACGCTATCGCGTGCGGGTGCTTGCCTGTCAGAACGGCGACGGGACCGCCGCCCGCGCCTTTGTCGAGCAGATACGCGCCGACAGCTGCCGCGCACCGCGACACCTCGGCAAACGTCATATTCTCTGTCCCGTCCGAGTACGCGACCTTGTCCGGCACTCTCGTCACCGTTGATTCAAGGTATTCGAGAACATTCTTCATCGTGTTATCCGTTCCTCATTCGTAATAAGACTGCGTCGCTCTCGGCGGGTACTTGGACACGTCGAATCTGTAATAGTATTCGATGTCGTGCTCATCGCAGTACGCTTTCAGCTCCGCGTCGGTGCGCATGAACGAATCCCACGCCATTCCCGAGAAGTGCAGGCACGAGTCGAAGTGGTACCAGCCGTCGCCGATATCGACGAGCAGCCAGTAGTGCGCGGCCTCGCCCTCGCGCTGATCGCGCTCTATCTCGCGGCAGTCTATGCCCGCTATCCCGAGCAGCACTCGCGACACCGCCATATATGTGAAGCAGTCGCCCTTCTGTTCCTTCATTCCGTCATACGCGGCGCCGACGGGATCGTTTTTGTCCACCTTCTCGTTTACGTATTTGATGTTGTCGTGCGTCCAGTCGTATATCCTGCGCGCTATATCCCAAGGTATCATGCCTTCTTCGGTCTCGATGTAGTCCCTGTATATGCGCTTCGCGAGCGTCATCATCTCGTCCTCGGACACCTTCGACTTTTCGGTGACGATAACGGACGCGTGAACGACCGTGTTGTTGCCCGACGAGTCGGTCGCGCTGTACGTGACCTCGTACGTGCCGACTACGGAGAGGTTGACGCGGCTGTTGTCGACAGAAAGATTTATCTTTTCGCCCGAATCGTCCGTGACCGTTATGCCGTCCTTATACGACACGGTCCCGCCGACGACGACGGTGATATCGTGTACGCCGTTAATGATCGGCGGCGTCGTGTCGACCTCGCACGTCGCCCTCGACTCTATCTCGGTCACGTTGCCGGACTCGTCAGTCAAAACGATGACGACTGCGACGTCGTCGTTCGTGTTGAAGTCGTAGTCCTCCTTGAACTCGCACTTCACCGACGTCGCGTCTTTTATGTCTGCGACGAAATCGTCTGCGCGCGGCTTATTGTTCGCGCTGTCGATGTGGACCGTGACAGGAGACGCCGACGGCGGCGTCGTGTCCTCGATTATGAGCGACGAATACTCGATAACGTCGTTGACGTATATGCCGACTCTGTGCGTACCGATAGAGTAGCTCGCGACGGTCAGCTCGTCGTCGACGAACGAGAACGTGTTGCGCGCGTAGCCCTCCATCGACTTGTTTATGAATTTGTCCATCGTTATCGGTGTGCCCGCCTCGAGCCTGACCGAGTCGCGCACATACGAGCGGACCGTGTACGAGCACGTGTGCGTGCGCTCGTAGCCGTCCTCGCCGCGCACGGTGACGCTTACGGTGTGACGTCCCGCCGTTTTCGTATCAGCGGTGCCGTCGACCGTCGCCGTGTACTTTTTGTCCGTGAACGCCGACGTCATTATGAAGTCGCCGCCGTCGAGCGTTTCGCCGAGGTCGACGACCGGGGTGAGCAGCGTGTATCCGATCTCGTCGTCGACGCGGGAGCACGATGCGGCCGACAAAGAGATAAACAACACGGCAAATATTATAAGCAGTTTTTTCATATATTCTCCGTACCGAGGAAATTACAACTATATTATATTGCGACGCATATGTTATAACATAATATCGGCCGTTTGTCAACATCTTCGGCTTTTGTCAATATGCGCGTCTTTTGTCAATGTGCAAAGCATTTTCCGTGCATTATGCGGCGCGGACGCGAATATATATCTACCATATCTGTTATATTTCTGCATCGCAAAGCGGGGAATACTTTATATGACGGCGGCGAAAAAATACTTTACAAACGCGCTTTTGATGACGGCTGTGGCGCTCGTGATGCGCCTCGTCTCCGTCGCCTTCAACGTGTTCGTCTCGCGCCGCCTCGGCGCCGACGGAATGGGACTGCTCGCGCTCGTCTCGTCCGCGTACGGCTTCGCCGTAACGTTCGCGACGTCGGGCATCTCGCTCGCCGTCACGAGAATGACGGCGGAATGTGTGCTCGTCGCCGCCCCCGGCGACTCTCCGCAAAAGCTGCGCCGCGTCATGTCCGCGACAGTCAAATACTGCGTATTTTTCGGCGTCACGGGCGGGCTTTTCCTCTTTTTCGGCGCCGACTTCATCGGCACGCGCCTTCTCGGCGACGCCTCTACCGTGCGCTGCCTGCGCCTTTTGTCGTTCACGCTTCTGCCGACATCGCTCTGCTCCGCGCTGTCGGGATATTTCAGCGCGTGCAGACGTGTGTGGAAGAACGCGTTTTCCGACCTTACGGGTCAGATACTCAAAATCTTTTTGACGTCGGCGCTGCTCGCCGCAGCACTTCCGCAACGCTCCGACCGCGCCCTCATCGCTGTCGTCGGCGGAGGAGCCGTCGCGGAGGCTGCGTCTTTCTTCGTCTCGCTCGTTTTATATATACGCGACAGACGACGCTACTTCGCCGCCGCTCCGGTGCCGCGCACATCAAAAGCCGCAGATACCGCGCATACTGAGCTGTCCGCCGACTCGCCGCGCGATGCCGCACGCAGTCTGTGCGGCGCCGCGCTGCCCGTCGCGCTCTCGTCGTATCTGCGCTCGGGACTCGTCACGCTCGAACATATGCTCATCCCATACGCGCTTCGGCGCTCGGGCAGCACGTATACGCAGTCGCTGTCCTCATACGGCGTCGTACACGGCATGGCGATGCCGGTCATAATGTTCCCCTACGCCGTGATAGGACCGTTTTCGTCGCTGCTCGTTCCCGAGCTGTCGGAGTCGAGGGCGCGCGGTCAGACGGCGCGCATACGCCACATCGCGGACTGCGTGTTCCGCGTGACGCTCCTTTTCGGCGTCGGCGTGTCGGGCATCATGGTATCGTTCTCGCACGAGCTCGGGGAACTTCTCTACCACAGCGAGGAAGCCGGCTACTATATACGAATGCTCGCGCCCGTCATCCCCGTCATGTACCTCGATACCGCCGTCGACTCGATGCTCAAAGGACTCGGCGAGCAGCTTTTCTGTATGCGCGTCAACATCGCCGACGCGGCGCTCAGCGTCGCGATGGTGTGGTTCCTCGTCCCGCGTCTCGGCGTCGCCGGATACGCCGCGACCGTCGTTATAACGGAAGTGTTCAACGCCTCCGTCTCGATATGGAAACTTTTGACCGTCGCCGACGTGAAGCCGCGCCTTCTGTCGTGGACGATGCGTCCCGTTATCGCGTCCGTGCTGTCCGCGACGGCGGTGCGGTTCCTCATCGACTATATCCAGCGCCTTTACCGCGCAGACGGCGTTATATCATGCTCGCTCTTCATCACCGCAGCAGTCGCGATGTACGTTTTCATGCTCGCCGCGACCGACAGCGTGAACGGCGGCGACGCCGCATATATAAGGAAAATATTTACAGAATAGCGTCGGAATTTACCGCCTGAAAAACGTCGGATTTTTTGCGATTTAGTCTTGACATGTCGTGTTTCGGGGACTATAATTTTATTTTAGAGAGATGCCTATAAAAAGCGCGATTTATTTAGGCATCAACTAAAATCTGCAAAAAATTTTATTAAATTACAGGAAGGAAAACGGCGGCAAAACTCACTTTTCCGCCGTGTATATGCGGCAATGACGAAGGGGAAGACGGCGGCGCTCATTTGCACCGCGTCGATTGTACTGCTTTTGGTTATAGGTTTCATCGTCGTCGGAATGGCGGAAATATCGGAGTCTGTGCGCGAGACGGGCACGTCTGCGCCGTCAGACACGGACGGCACGACAGCCGCGCCGCCCGAGACAACAGCGCCCGCAACGCAAACGGTCGAGGTCACCGAGCCTGTGACCGAGCCGGTCACGACCGAACCCGTAACCGAACCGCCTCTCAACGTCGAGATACGCGTGATGCTGCCCGACCGTACGCTCTCGCTCACCACCGGCGAGGAATCGGAGATACTGTTCGAGATACTCACGAACGCGGCGGATCAAATGCTGCTGTCTGCATCGTCCACGAACGACGCTGTCGCGACTGCGGAGTTTACGGCGTCCGACGCGGAGGTGCATGAGATAAAGCTGAAGGCTGTCGCCGTCGGTGAGTGCGCGGTCGAGATATACTACGACGCCGAGCTTTTGGCATCCGTTGCGATAACTGTCGCCGACCCGCCCGAAACATCTGCGCCGAAGGACCTTCCCGCCGCCGACTTCCACAATGAGATCGACCCGTCGAAGCCGATGCTGGCGATGACGTTCGACGACGGACCCAGCAACTACACGGACGAGCTTCTCGACATCCTCGCCGAAAACGGCGCGCGCGCGACGTTCATGGTCGTCGGAACGAGGATCGCGAAGCACGAGGACACGATAAAGCGCATCGTCGCCGAGGGTCACGAGATCGGTATCCACACGTGGGACCATACGAAACTGACGACGCTCTCCTACGACGAGATCGTGGAGGAAATCGACTCCGTCCGCCGTTATATACGCAAGCTGACGGGCGTGACGCCCCGCATAATGCGTCCGCCGTACGGGAGCACGAACGACGACGTGAAGAAGGCGTCCGTCAACGAGGGCTTTCTCATAGTGCGCTGGAACGTCGACCCCGAGGACTGGAAGACGCGCAACGCGGAAACAAACTATAACGAGGTCATGAGCACTGCGAAGGACGGCTGCATCATCCTCTGCCACGACATACACAAGGAAACTGTCGAGTCGATGAAGCGCATAATCCCCGACCTTATCGCGAAGGGGTATCAGCTCGTTACGGTGTCCGAGCTGCTAGAATACAGCTCGACGGAGAGAGTCCCCGGTGAAATTATCAACAAGAGATAATTAAATAAGAAAAAACACTTGACAAACCACGTGCGGTTTGATATAATAGCACGTGCGTTAGCTGCTATGGCTCAGTCGGTAGAGCACATCCTTGGTAAGGATGAGGTCATCAGTTCGATTCTGATTAGCAGCTTATAAAGGAGCGCTTGAAGGTTTATGCCTTCAAGCGCTTTTTGCTGTGCGCGCCCTCATGCGCTGTTCTGCGCTGTCACAAACGGGCATCGCGCCGGAGGCTTCCCAGCTTCACCTACACGCACCGCGCTCGTGCGTTGACGGCGCGACGCGGCTGGACGCAGACACGACGCTCGGACGGCGCAGTCGACGTGCCGCGAGGGAGCTGTTATGCCAAAGTGATAACGCGGTCTGCGCCATGTTGCCTTTTTTGCCGCAGACTCGATAACATCGACGGCACGTTGTGCCGCTTTCGGGGATCATTAAGGGGCTCTTTCCCGGCACTG
>CANPXS010000012.1 GCA_947586625.1 uncultured Clostridia bacterium
CCTTCAAGCTCGCCGACGCGGTAGCTGTAACCGAGACGAACGAACGTGAACCGTCTGTCCATGTCTGTCTTGAGCCGTTTTGGGCACACCTGATTCGCGTCCGACGCTATGCATCTCTCGCAGGTGCATGCTCTGCCGTGGGCGACGAGCGAACGGAGTATCTCGGCAAGATTCGTGTCGTTCGTACACATCACGCCGCCGACTCCCGTCGTCAGCGTATGCGCGACATATGTGCTGCACGCCATGATGTCGCTGAAGCTGCCGACCGTTTTACCGTTAATCTTCGCAAAATGCGATTCGGCGCAGTCCTCGATTATACGAAGATCGTGTTTTTTCGCTATTTCGCTTATTCTTTCCATGTCGCACGGCATTCCGAAGCAGTGTACGGGTATGATGCAGCGCGTTTTGTCCGTTATATGCTTTTCTATCTCGTCGGGATCCATGTTGTATGTATGGATGTCGACGTCGACGAATACAGGTTTCAGTCCCGCATGAAGCACCGAATTCGACGTTGCGATGAATGTGATCGCGGGGACGAGTATTTCCGTATCTTCGTTCCAGCCGTATACTTCTTTAAGCGCGAGTATCGCAAGATGGAGCGCGCTCGTTCCGCTGTTGCACATGACGCCGTACTGCAGCCCGTGCATATTGGCGAACATTTTCTCGAACTTCGCCACATATTTTCCTTGCGACAGTCTCTGACTGTCGAGCGCGTCCATGACATACCTTTTCTCAATGTCGGTAACCGACGCGTATCCTACGCCTATTTTATCCATATATTTCTTCACCTTTCAGAATTGAGAACTGCTTTTTCCCGCTTCGCCATCATCCTGTCATGCTCCGCCATGAGCTTTACAAGCTCTTCATAGCTCGTCTTCTGCGGGTCCCAGCCGAGTACTGTCTTCGCCTTAGTCGGGTCGCCGAGGAGGTTGTCCACGTCGGTCGGACGGAACCATGCGGGATTTACGCAGACGAGCATTTTCCCCGTTTTTTCGTCATATCCCTTTTCGTCAAGTCCCTTGCCTTCCCACCGGATGCTTATGCCGTTTGCGGCGAATGCCCTCTCCGTAAAGTCGCGGACCGTGTGCTGAACGCCGGTCGCGATGACGAAGTCGTCGGGCTCGTCCTGCTGCATGATGAGCCACATACACTCGACGTAATCTTTTGCATAACCCCAGTCGCGCAGGCTGTCGAGGTTGCCGAGTTCAAGGTGATCCTGCAGTCCTTCGGCGATCCTGCCTGCCGCGATCGTTATCTTGCGCGTCACGAAGTTCTCGCCGCGGCGCTCCGATTCGTGATTGAAGAGGATTCCGTTGCACGCGAACATACCGTACGCCTCGCGGTACTCCTTCGTGATCCAAAATCCGTACTGCTTTGCAACAGCGTAAGGCGAATACGGGTGGAACGGCGTCTTCTCCGACTGCGGTATCTCCTCTACTTTACCGTAAAGCTCCGACGTCGACGCCTGATATACCTTCGTTTTCTTCGTCAGACCGAGTATTCGGACGGCTTCAAGGATTCGCAGCGTGCCTATGGCGTCGACGTCGCCGGAATATTCCGGAACATCAAAGCTGACCTGAACGTGTGACTGTGCGGCGAGATTGTATATCTCATCCGGTCTGACGTCTGAGATGATCCTGATGAGCGACGAGCTGTCCGTAAGGTCGCCGTCGTGTAGCGTGAGCTTGTCCTTTATGTGGTCGATCCTGCCGGTATTCGAGATAGACGCACGGCGCGTTATGCCGTGCACCTCGTAGCCTTTTTCAAGAAGAAATTCGGCAAGATAGCTGCCATCCTGTCCGGTAATGCCGGTGATCAAAGCTGTTTTCATGTGAAGTCCTCACTTTTGTTTAACTTTATTGAGTATTGTCATAAAAAGATTTTTGAAGTATCCGCACATATCCTTGAAATGCGGGTTTCTGAAATATATAAGGAGATTTATCGCAAGCGGTACGGTCGCCCAAATCAGTGCTCGCAGCGCCAGCCACGGCAGCGTTATCGGCATATTGTACGTCAAAAGAACAACTGCGGCACCTTCAACGAGAACAACTGCAAACAGGCCCGCGTGTTTCAGAAAATATTTTTTGACAGACTGTCCGAAAAAGTGACCGACTACGAACCGAATCCTACCGTATGCTATCGGGATATATGCTACCAACGTCCCGAGCTGCACGCCTGTCACTCCCATAACAAATGCAAGAGGCACCGAAACGGCTATATTCAACACGGCTGAAAGCAGCATACAGTTTCTGTCCTGACTGTATTCACCGAACACGCTGCGATATTTATATACGATCTCCCAAACAGCGCCGAGATAAATCGTAAGAGAATATACGGCAACAAACGAGAACGGCAAAAGATAGTCGTCACTCCCCATCCAAATCCTGACAGCCGGCTGAAAAAACACTAAAAAACCCGCAGATATATAGCTTGCGAAAAAGAAACTGAAGACATCGAGCATCTCAAACTGTTTCCAAAGGTCGTCCTTTTTCCTGTCGGTATACACTATATTTCCGATAGCTGCCTGAATAGGATTCAAAAGGCGGTAAAACAGGACGTTCATTACGCCTTTTTGAAGAACTAAGTAGTTTCCGTAAAGCGCCACATCGCGTATGCCGCATATAGACGATATGACAATGTTGTCAGTTCCTCCATATACTGCATATGAAATCTTATGAACGATGAAATTCTTGATATCTGGGATCATATTTCGCCCCGCGATATCTTCTTTTGTGACGGTATATTTTTCTTTTAGGTAAGGGTAATCCCTGTTCGACTTTGCAAGTATGATAAAATTTGCAATAAGCGTTGTCGAAAGCTGAATCGCAAGGTAGAGAAGGTAGTTTTTGAATATGGCGAGAAGCGCGAGCTGGATCACCTGAATAAAAATGTTTGCAAACAGGTCGATCTCTACGGTCACATATTCCTTCTGATCTGCGGCGTATATGGTGCGCCTGTACGACAGAAAATATCCGGCAATAATGCTCGCGAGCTGAAGAAAGTAGACGATGTAAAGATATCCGACGTCCTTTGTCGCGTCCTTGACTATATACGGAACAAAGACGCACGCGCCGAGTCCGAGAACGAGTATGACAGCGGCAATTATGCGATATATCCATTTGTACAGATACATCAGCTTGCCGATTTCGCGCTTGTTGTCAGTCACTATCTCGCGGTAGAGATGGAAAGAGATTATTCCGCCGATCCCGAGTTCCGCGACCGACAATATCGAAAAGATATTGCCGAACACGCTCTGATAACCGAGGTATTCGATGTCAAGAAACATGACGAATACGCGTCGGTTGATGAATTGCAGGAGAAGCGTCAGGATCTGGCTTATTACGGAAATGACGCTGTTTTTAAGGGTCTTAGTGGAGGTCATGATGAAAATCTTGCTCAATCAAAATAGATGTGTAATCACTCGGTTCTTTATAGTGTCCTTTTACCAATTCCCTATAATTCGAATCATCTATACTTTTAATACACCGTGCAATTACATATAATCTATCGGATTTTTTTACAATATTTTTAATTCTTTTTTCTGCCATTGCTTTCTTGCTTTCCTTCCCAAAGCTCAAACATTTAAATAAGCAAAAATATAGCTCTATTTATAGGCTTATTCTTTTTTATTAATAATCAATAATCATTTTCAACGCAATGTGCGGCAAACATATAACCTGAACAAACGTAGAATATAAACTTACATCCGATTGATTAAGTTCTGCAGTGTTATGTAAGTAAAAAAATATTCAGTTCCTCCGGTGTACCAAGCACGTGTACCTTTTTGGCATCCACAATACTTATCGTCACATTCATACCCTGTTCGATCATATAATTGTACAGCGGCGCAATATACTTCTCGCTTTTTTCCATTTTGCTGCCATCGGCGTAATATTCCTCATACAGCCTTTTATACAGCTTTGCCGACTTGAAGTAGTACGCGCCGAGGGTGCAGTTGTCGGAAATGCGCTGTTTTTCTCTGACCTCGATCACGTTTCCGTTCTCATCAAGCTTTGCAAAGCTCCAGTGATCGCCGTCTGCGTGAAAACACGGGATATGTCCGTCGCCGGAGATGTCCTCATACTTCATCTCGTTCGGCTCAACAT
Organism: uncultured Clostridia bacterium; assembly: GCA_947586625.1. GTDB lineage: Bacteria > Bacillota > Clostridia > Oscillospirales > CAG-272 > DTU064. The sequence continues at coordinate 4,107 of CANPXS010000012.1, forward strand.
ATGTATAAATGTTGTAAACCAAGATTTCCTCATCGGGATCGCAGTACGGAATGGCAAGCATACAGGTCGTCGCCTGTCCGTCGGTCAGGTGATCTATACCGATGATTTCGATATTGACAATACCGTAATGCGCCATGTGTTCGCGGATAAATGTTTCGCTGTCGTCTTCCTTGCGAACAACAAAAATATATTGGGAAACATTTTTGTTATACCCGACAAGACTGTCCATCGACCAGTCAAACAGCGTTTTGCCCTTTGCTTCAATCATATATTTCGGACAGTTATATCCGGCTTTTCTGAATCGCGAACCGAGACCCGCCATTGTTATAATTACTGTCATAATTATCCTCCCCCTACTCGGATTTCTCTTTGGATTTGTTGCAAATGTCGTCAAGTTCGTCCACAGTGCAATTTAAAAATTCGTCGGGTCTGACTGTTCTGTCATCAACATAAAAGCCTTTATGCCCCGGCCAAGGCTTGCCGTAGATTATCTCATCATACGGAATATCCCACTTGTCAAGCCATTCCAAAAGGATCTTCGCCGTTTTCTTATTGATCACGCCGATATTGCCGTTGTAGGAATTCATGTTGCGCGAGGTGAACAGTACGATCTTCGCGCCATTTTCCTTATAATATCTGAGCTTTTCGACCATATTCCGATACGGGACAATGTCCTCATATCTTTCTTCTTTTTTCTTGATCGGGCACAAGGTCCCGTCAATATCAAAGACAAAGGTATATTCCTCAAACATCCTTATTCCCTCCGCTTGCAGTAATATCCGCGACCCGGTTCAGTATATCGAGACCTGTCGCAAGCATGACCAACTGCTGATGAAAGCTTTCGTTATGCATCGGGATCATGCTCAAAAACAGCAGCGACTCGATCAGCTCTATCTTCTTCAGGTCGCCGCCGATCTCTTCACAGAACGTATCCACAAAAACTTTGTACAAGTCGAAGCTGTTCTTTTTTTCGTTGATACTATACGTTATCGAGACGCTGTCCGCATCAAACGCTGCGTCGAACAATTCCTTGATGATGTAGTCATACTTTCCGTCAACGCTGTGGAACAACTTAGCCATCTCATATCGTCTGTCGCCGTACAGATCATAAGTGCCGAATTTCCCGCGCGGGTCGACCAGCTTGATGAAAGCCAGATTGCTGTCAACCATGATATTGGAAAAGCACAAGTCGCCGTGGATTATAGTAAAGTTTTCGACGTCGTACAGTTCCGCCGGAATGAGCTTTTTTAACAGTCTGGTCACATGATCGAGACAAAGATATTCATTTCCGTTGACTGTGATGTTCTTTTCAAAAAAACAACGGAACCGTTCGTCGCCTTTCAGCTTGTCCAGTCGCTTTAGCGTCTTTGTCAGGTACATCTCTTCCAGCGACGGGAGAATATTTTCGTCCTTTACCGTATACCGTTTGAAATCATCGCAGACGAATCGGATACGCTTAAAAATATCGCCCCACTGCTGTCGTTCCAAATCCCCGTACAAAAACAGCTCATGCAAGGTGTGATAGGAATAGTATTCCATCGACACATACGGGTCGTCATATGAAGTAGAATAGTCGAAGATCCTCGGGCTGACGTATTCGATATCCCTCGGCAGCTTCAGATACCACTTTATCTCGCCGATAAACTTGTCCTTGTCGTCACTGGATTTCCGCAGGATCCCCCTGTTTTTATCGACGGTGATGTGATTGAACTCCCGCGCTCTGACTTCGAGTTTCGAATTATAATACTTATCCTGATGCCCGATGTCAAACCAGTTCTCCGTCGTGACCGTTCTCATCGGGTATTTTTCACTGTACCGACGCAGCGCGAAATAGAACGTACTCATCGAAAGCTCTTCATGTGCGAATGCGTCCTCGAGGCACTGCCTGAAATATCCGCTGTCCGTGATGCTGAACACGCCGACAAAGAGTTTTTTCTTTTTATCCGAATCGAGGGATCTTTTGTCGTAAATATTCGTTATCCTGCCGCCCTGCTCATCAAAATACGTCCACGTTTCAGACATATAGTCCTCATGGCAGTAAAACGCGTTTGTTCCGACGAGCGCGGATATATCGTCCATCACGATCGTATCGGCAAAATTGATTATAATCGGACCGACAACGTCGCACAAAGCAAAGTACACTGTGTGACCGAGGTCGCTCAAAGAGTCGAGAGTCTTTATCTTTACCTTGTCATTTATGTATTTATCCAGTCTGCGCTTTACTTTTTCCGCTTGTTCACAGCAGATAACGTCGATGTTAAAATCCTTGTATTGGTCGTATAGATAATCAAATACTATTTTTTGATTTATGGGATATATGATTCCCGGAAGTTTGCCGAGGGTCCAAAGCTCTTCGGGTACGAGCTTGGCAGAGGGTAGGATAATGCGGGTAATGTCCTTAGTCATGACAATTTTATATGTTCCTTCTTAATTGATATATCAGACGATTGTTAACTTGCTGATTCCACTGATGATATTGCGCTTCTTATATATAAAAAACTGACTGCCTACAAAGATCATACTATTTTTAAGCATTTAAGAGGAAGTTATAGTTGCTGCCTCACCGTTTCATTTGACTTAGCTGTTTGTCAGACTTTACGTACTCAGGGCTGCTTTCCTTGTTCACTCCGTGATCAAGGACAACTACCGAATTAAACTTGCGATCCATAGCAAGATTCACATATCGCACAGCAAAGGATACCTGTGACAAACCGCAAACAAACGAATCACAATTTGCCAACGTATAAATGTCGCGTAAGACTTCAAGTCCTAGTTTGTAATGATGCAAGGGTCGGTCATTAAGTGTTGCATGCGCCCCCACATAACTTTCAGCACGGAATGCGTCCTTGTAATAAAGCAGTCTATTCTTAAATTCCCCCTTAAACAGCTCCAAAGCGTTTTTATCATCTGTAGCGAGGAATATTTTTTCATAATTTCCATCCGAATACACTTGCTTTACTGTTTCAAGATATTCTTCCGGCTTTATTACTATCGGATGATTTTTTGTACCCAAGCTAAAGTCCGTGCCACGTATGTGGACAGCCAATATTGATCCCCCATCCAAAATCTCATGGATTTGATCTTCAATATATTTTTTTGTTTTGTCATTTAAGTGAATATATTTTTTATATAGTTCTGCCAGTCTTTCAATTTCCTGCTCTTCTAGATGATAAGACGCAAACAAATCTGAAGCCCGTTCCATGAAGAAAAAGCTATTTACCAAACTGTGTCGCATTAAAGTCACATCAACAACGTTCTTGCAGTCCCCGACCTCACCGGAACAAATCTTGGAAACCGGCTCAAAATAATATTCAAATACGTTCGATGTAACCGGATCCATACCGGTATCATAATATACAGATTTACTTCCCCACTCGACAACAGGGATCATCCCCAAAGCATCCGGGAAGCTCATGCTTAATAACGTCTTACGTAACAATGCGCAAAATCCGGAAGTATCTCTAACAGCGCCTTTTTTGTTATCAGGCATACAAAATCCTATATGATATATGATCTTGTCCGGATATTTTTCTCCTCTATGTTCAATCAAAACAGATGCGCAGTCGCCTACTTCATAATACCCTTTTACCAGTTTCTGATAATCCGGATCATTTATGTTTTTAAGGCACCTGCCGAGTACATACAATTTGTCGTTGCTTTTTATCAGTTTTTTGATTCTCTTGCCCAACATTTACTTTTCACCCTTACTTTCTGTCTTTTTATGTTCGTCTTCTACGCGCTTTTCATAAAACAAAGCAATATGGTCACCGCCACCTGCTCCATTCATTCAAATTATTCTTGTACGAATTGGTCTGCCTAAAACGCTGCCGTTTCAGCTTCCTTGCCCAATGGCTTAGGGACAAAAAACACTATAACCGTAAACCTCCGCCGCCGTAACACGGCGAGCATCAGGAAGGATGCTGCGGATCTCGTCAAACAAATTTCCGCAATAACAACGAATATAAGAACGGTTCAGGTCGTTCAACTTACGATGGAAACAATAGCAGAATAATCTAACCGCTGACAGAAATTCTACTGTTTTTATGGAGTGGAGTCAGGGGCTCAATTATCCATTCATTTTTTCCATTTTCTTGTATATTTCTTCATTTTCATATACTTTTTCGATTCGGCAGATTCTTTTGAATTTACGCCTTTATTCAAAACGAAAACATCCTTGAATTTTCGACCAATGGCGATATTTACATATCTCGCAGCATAAGACATATTCGACAATCCGCAAACCAAGGAATCACAATTTGCGAGCGTATAAATGTCACGCAAGGCTTCAAGTCCTAATTTGTAATGATGCAGGGGCCGGTCATTTAAAGTTGTTTGGACTCCGTTGTGGTCGTCACTACGAAATGCATTCTTGTAATACAGCAGTTTGTTTTTAAACTCTTTCCTGAACAGCTCCAAAATGTTTGCATCATCTGTAGCCAGGAATATTTTTTTATAATTTCCATCTGCATACACTTGCTTTGCGGTTTCAAGATACTCTTCCGGCGTTACCACGATCGGATGTTCCTTTATACCCAAGTTAAAGTCAGTGCCGCGGGCGTGAACAGCCAATATAGTACCCCCCCCCCGCAAAAATTTCGTTGACTTGGTCTTCAATATATTCTTTTGTTTTTTGATTCAAACGAATATATTTATTATATAGGTTTGCCAATCTTTCAATTTCTTGCTGATCTACACAATAAGGAGCAAACATGTCCGGAGCCTGTTCCAGAAAGATCCAGCTGTTCCTTAAACTGGGGTTTATATCAAAGACTCTAACTACATTTCTATAATCCTCGATTTCCCCGGAACAGATGTTAGCAACCGGCTCAAAATAATATTCAAATACGTTCCGGGTAACCGGATCCATGCCGGGATCATAATATACGGATTTAGTTCCCCACTCGACCACAGGGATCATTCTCAAAGAAGACGGAAAAATCAGACTATATAATGTATAACGCAGCAAGGCGGCAATGCCACCGGCATTTTTACTAACATCTTTTTTGTTATGCGGAACGAAATAGCATATATGATATATAAACTTATCCGGATATTTTTCTCCTTTATGTTCAAACAGAACAGATGCACAATCGTCTACTTCATAATACCCTTTTATCAGTTTCTGGTAATTTGGATCTTTATTGCTTTTAATACACCTCGCGATCGCATAAAGTCTGTCGCTTTTTTTTATCATGTTTTTGATTCTTTTGCCTAGCATCTACTTCTCACCCCTACTTTGTTTTTGGATCGTCATATACTCACGCTTCATAAAGACAGCGCAATACAGTCACCGCCACCTGCTCCATGCATCCACATTATCCGTGTATGGTTCTGCCTTTCTAAGTATCCGCCGTCTCAGCTTCCTTGCCCGATCATTGAGGAACAAAAGAGCGCTGTAACCGTAAACTGCCGCCGCCGGAACACGGCGAGCATCCGGAAGGATTCTGCGGACCTCGTCAAAATAGTTGCCGCATTGACAGCGTATATAAGATCGGTTCGGGTCGTTCAGCTTACGATTTATTCTTTTTACCGAGAAATCGGTCAGGGAGTGCGTCATGACTTTTCTGATCGTCCAAACACACGGCACAAGTCCTACTATATTGAATGCAACATACGTCATGCGGGCCCGAAATATCTTAGTCTTGTCCTCCATTAAAAAGTACGCGATCGTGTGGTAATAGACCTCCTCCCGCGGATAGAGTACAGCTGGTTCCGCACCGGTCACGGGATAGACCTGCTTCAGCACTTCGACAACCTTGCCGAAAAGCTCCTTTGTAAAAAACGTACCCTCGACCTGCGCCGATACGACCTCGGACATATCACATCCAAAATAACGGCAAATATCGGAAACCACCGGATCGTGCAGCGCTTTTTCCTGATGCATCCAACGCACACGAGACCGGAGAAACTCATAATTAAAACCGCAGGGATATGCTGAGATCATGTCGTACAGCCCCGATCTGACAAACTCTTCGTTGCTTGCAGTCAGTACAAAATACTCAAAGTCTGCCCTGGACGCTATATATTCGTAATTTGCAACATGAGTGTGTACAATGTTGTAATATGCGGTGTCCAACCGATTTTCGTTGATATAAACATTCCCAAAGTCGTTCGCAATTTGACTAAACTGTTCCTCTGACATCGCAGTGCCAGTATAGTCAAACTTTTTGCTAAGATGTAGTACGATGGCACAATTCGGATTAAAGTGGTTTATGTTGATGATCTGATCAACGATAACCTCAAACTTTTCATGCACAGGGATTGAAAATACGACAGAGTATTTCATCTGTTAACTTGTATGATGTATTTATAACCAAATACACCACTTTTCCTTTCTTTTGATTGATATTGTCAACTCAGATACGGTGGACCTTTGGTTTTGTTCGGCAGCTTTTATCTGAATTATTTATAAGACGAATGTTGTCAGTTCAATGTGAAAACAATGGTCATGATTCTGAAATGTATTTTTATTCATTATGGGCAAATAATATTTATAGGGACTGTCTCATCTCTCATTTATGTAAAAGTGGCATACTTTCCTAACACTTCTACAGATTCCGTGCAGAAAGAATTTATTTGTGTTATCAAATATCCGTATGAAAGTAGACTCACCATATAGGATACCACCTTGGTACTGCTCTCTTTGTAGCACTTAATTATGGACGGAATCAAAGCTAACATAATCGGATGGAAAAACAACAACATTCTATACATTACGGAAATGTTTAATTGAAGGGGAATACATATTATTCCCACAGGAAGAGCCAATATTAGGATCTCATTAAATTTTGACAACTGTTTTAGCTGTTTCATTTTTACAAGTCCTAACATAGAAAACACTATTATTGCTAAATCCATACCCCAAGCTACGGAAGATTCGCCAACATATACGCTCTTGTCTGTCCCAAGCGCAAGTCTGTTTATTATTCCAAACATTGCGATTGTCAATATAATACCTAAACAAATTAAAGTGAAAAGCAAGGATTTTTTATAACCGTTCCAGTGAGATACTATAAATACAACCATAAAAACCGGAAACATTATTACGGCACTTACATGAAAACTTGCTGCACACAATATGATAATTCCAGCTTTTATCCAGCTTTTTTTATACATGGCGAACAATGAAAACAGTGCAATAGATATACTGATCGACATTCTTAGTGTATTAAACTGTGACATTAATATCATAAGTCCGATAAAAACAGGAAACAAATAATTGGTTTTCAAGTAAACTTTCTTATAAAACCCGACTATTAGTATAAACGTCAACGTATGCCAAATCCATAACATAAATCTATATTCGGACGTTAACTGTCTGACGATCCACACTGCAAAAGAATATCCCGGTTCAAATGTAGAAACTTCCGTCATAAAGTGTTTTAGTGTGCAGTCAGCTCCGGTAAAATTAACATAATAAGCATAAGCGTCCTTAGCGCCCTTTCCGGGCATAAAAGACTTAGAAACAGCAAAAATAATATAAATCAAATATGCTGCGAAAACCAATATTCCTTGTGTGGAAATATAAAGCCAGCGCTGTTCATATACGTCAACTGTATTTTTTTCTTTTCTCAGATATGGTGAAATCAATAATGTCATTGCTGCAAGAACAGCAACATACGGCAATGCCATTTTTACCTCCAGAATTTCATTTTAGTAAAATAAATTTATATATCCTGAACTGCTCGTCGATAGATAGTACTTGTCCCGTGCATATTTCACGGTTTTTATTCTCATTTCATCGAACCGCCCGGCTGCCTTGATCTCTGCCAGACCCTTGACAGTCTTTATAAAAGCATCCTGTTCCTCAAGCGGCAGAGCATACCCGCACCCGTTTTCCTCTAAATCGAGCCACGGCGTTCTGTCGCTTATGACCGGAACGCAGCCGGCAGCCAAAGCCTCATATATCACATGCCCGTAATTTTCCCCTTTTGTCGGGAAGAAAAATGCGTCATAATTTGACAGCACATCTATCACTTTTTCGGAATTTACTTCGCCGCAGTAACGATAATGAATATTCTTCGGCAAGTTTTCAAGAAGATTTCTGCACTTGCCCCAATACTCCTCGTTTTCCGCCGTACCGTAAACGTCAAAAATGATTTCTTTGTCAGTTATGCAATTCAATATTTGCGCGCAATATTCCAAGTTTTTTTTGGGGGAAACCCTCGACAAAAATACAAGTTTCAAAACTTCATTTTTCTTGGCCTCGCAGGTCTGTATTTTGGCGATTTGAACGTCAAAATCGACTTTCCTCGGCAGATCCTCTGCGATGATATATTCTTTGATCGTATTGCCGAGAGCTGCCTTTGCTTCCTCATGCTCCAGTTCGGAAGTGAACGACCAGACAATATTTTTGAATAAGCCCAAATACTTAAAAACGAATAAAAATGCTCTCTTTTTTAATGATTTCGATGAAATAGCCGCCTTTGAAAATATGCCCATCGGCGCCACATAGAACCTTTGTGATTTATTGAATTTATGTAAAAGAATCGCATTTATAGTGCAGCCGCAAAAAAGTCCGCAGGCATAAACTGTACCGAAATCAGCCGAATATTTTTTTATCGATTTAATATTATAGTCCTTCGGAGGCAGATACATCACGTTCGCGTTTCCGACACGGATCCACTTGTGAGTTTCAATATCGTAGCTGTCGGCGCTGCCCATATCGCGGTTCTGTGTGAGGATATATATATCATTTTTGTCGCCGAACGCATCGACGATATTCATCACAGTCCGCTGCGGTCCGCCGGAACGAAAACCGGGATAGTAATACGGATTTAGAAATAAAACTTTCGACATCTGAGCATCCTTTGCTTAAAGATTCTATCCATCATTTTCTCTTTCTTTAATAATCCTTGCAGGCAAGCCGCCAACAACTGTTCTGGGGGGAACATCTTTGTTTACATAAGCGTTGGCAGCTACAACGCAACCACTGTGTAAAATAATATTTCCTGTAACAACTGCGCCTGTATAAACGGTCACGTTGTCCTCGACTATAGGAATACCGGCTCTCGTCGAATCAGCGCCAGCAGCGCCTAACATTATACCGGGATAACATGTAAAATTGTCCCCAATACTTTGACAATTCAGAAATACTCCGTCGCCGTGAACGATATTCAAGCCTTTCCCCACAGGCATATTGGCGTTAGCGTGTATCCCATACTTATATTCATAATGACGTTCTATGAGGTACACAATAAGACCAAGTGTGTATTTTTTCAATCTCGATTTTTTGCAGGATTGGAGCAATCTAAACCAAACCTGATACGGCAATGCATTCCCTTGAGGTATAACCATAGTTTTCAAAAATGCTGCTATCGTTACCCCCCCCGCACATTTCTCAAAATCACTCTTAATATACTCAATAGTACTGATTTTATGGGAGCACATGCTTTAATCTTTCCTCCACACCATCTTATTGACAACGCCAACGTAGGACTGAATAATTTTAACCACCTTATCGCTGACGTTTATGTCCGTATAATCCGGCACAGGCACAGCGCCGCCGAAGGGCTCATTCTTCACCATCTCCACGGCCGTATCGACCGCCTGGAGCAGTCCCTTTGTATCTATCCCTGACAGGATAAAGCACGCCTTGTCCAGCGCTTCGGGGCGCTCGGTCGAGGTGCGGATGCAGACTGCCGGGATCGGATGCCCGATACTCGCGAAAAAGCTCGACTCCTCCGGCAGCGTCCCACTGTCGGACACGACGCAGAAAGCGTTCATTTGCAGGCAGTTGTAATCGTGGAAACCGAGCGGCTCGTGCTGAATGACGCGGCTGTCAAGCTTAAATCCGCTCGCTTCCAGCCGTTTTTTCGATCGAGGGTGGCAGGAATAGAGAATCGGCAGGTCGTACTTTTCCGCCATCTGATTGATCGCAGTGAACAGGCTCGTAAAATTCTTCTCGGTGTCGATGTTTTCCTCGCGGTGCGCGGAGAGCAGGATGTATTTGCCGCTTTCAAGCCCGAGACGGGCGAGAATGTCGCTCTTTTGGATCGCGTCAAGGTTTGCGGTCAGCACCTCCGCCATCGGCGAGCCGGTCACATAGGTGCGCTCCTTCGGCAGACCGCAGTCGGCAAGGTAGCGGCGGGCGTGCTCGGAATATGCGAGGTTGACGTCGCTGATTATGTCCACGATCCGGCGGTTTGTTTCCTCCGGCAGACACTCGTCCTTGCAACGGTTTCCCGCCTCCATGTGGAAGATTGGAATATGCAGACGCTTTGCACCGATCACAGACAGACACGAATTGGTGTCGCCAAGGACAAGAACTGCATCGGGCTTCAGCTCGACCATCGCTTTATAGCTTGCGGATATGATATTCCCCATCGTCTCGCCGAGGTCTGCGCCGACCGCGTCGAGATACAGCTCCGGGTCGTCAAGACCCAGATCCTTGAAGAACACGCCGTTGAGATTGTAGTCGAAATTCTGCCCGGTGTGGACTAAGATCGTATCGAAATATTTGCGGCACTTCTTGATGACCGCGGCAAGGCGGATTATTTCCGGCCGCGTGCCGACGATGATCATCAGCTTGATTTTGCCGTTGTTTTGAAAATGAACGCTTGCAGCCATTATTTAATTCCTATATTACAAGATTACTCTATTTTGAAATTGTATTTATATCTAAAAATGATTGCTTAAACTTTTCTTCGATCCTGTCAATGATACAGATCATTTTTTTATCAATAAGCTTTTGCCTTAATATGTCTATTACAGCTCCGATTAAAAACACTGCCGCGATTACTACCGCAGAATATGCTAAGAATGTACCCCCCCCCCGCCACATAATACGAGTCTGCGTTTACCAACCTGTTCCATAGCAATCCTCTTGTATACGGAGCTTCGTGGAACAGGTAAATCCCAAAAGTATAACTTGCTACCTTGTTCACAAAAGTATTAACACCGATTTTTAAATTAACAAACAGATAAAACAATGCGGAAACCAAAAGAGGCTCAATTATAATGCTTGTCATTGAAAAGAATTTTCTTAATATTACAGCGCCCGAATTTGAAAAAATATTGTATTCCAGTACGCCGTTTAATAGCAACAGTACAATGACAGCAACACCGGACAGCAGCAATTTCGACTTTTTTGGAGCTTTATTGTAAAGCTTAAAATAACCGCCTAACAGGTAGAAAAAAACTGCTTTTTCCAAATCGTGAAGGGCTGACCCGAGCTCTCCCAGAAGCAATCCGAATATTCCGATTGTTACAATTACGGTTATGTAACCGTTTCGGTTAAGAGATAAAACAAACGAATTTATACTCTTGCTGAACAATATAAGTGCCGCATATGCCGTCACAAACCACCAAAGACTGCCCGTAAGCGGAACACATATCGTTTGCAAAATAAGCAAAATCAAATCACTTTTGCTCCCGTAAGCATAGCCGCATACCGTTATCCCCAAAATCATGATAACAACGGATAGCGATGCATAAAACAGAACTTCGGATATAATCTTTTTTATAGAAGGTGTATCTTTTTTTACGACGGTAAAATATCCTGTTATTGCGAAAAAGATCCCCACGCCTATCTGCCCTAAAAGGCAGCTTGAAGTCAGAAATTTTAATGCCATCGAACCTGTTGCCAATGTTTCATATGCATTTACCTGACCCACATGCATTACGGCGAAGTTAACATAATGGCTTGCTATGATCATAAGCATCGATACTATTCGCAAAAGTTCAATATTTGAACTTCGTTGTTTCGCGGTATTCATACTTTCTCTCCAAACGTATCCGTCTTTTCCGGGTCCAACTGCTCGTTCGCCCACATGACCGTCACGAGGTTTTCCGTCTCCGACAAATTTATTATATTGTGCGTATATCCCGGCAGCATATGGACAGCTTCGATCTTGTCGCCGCTCACTTCAAATTCAAGCACCTCGTCCGTGCCGATTTTGCGCTCCTGTATCAGCCCGTGCCCCGACACGACGATGAAGAACTCCCACTTTGTGTTGTGCCAATGCTGTCCCTTCGTGATACCCGGCTTCGAGATGTTCACGCTGAACTGCCCGCAATTCTCGGTTTTCATAAGCTCCGTAAAGCTGCCGCGCGAGTCGGTGTTCATTTTGAGCGGGAACGCGATCTTCTCCTTCGGCAGATAACTGAGATATGTGCTGTAAAGCTTCTTGGCAAAGCTGTTCGCCGGGACTTCGGGCATGATCAGCGTCTGCGGCTGGTCGTGAAATTTATACAGCAAGTCCGCGATCTCGCCGAGCGTCGCCTTGTGGGTGACGGTGACATAGCAGAATCGGCCTCCATCGTTCGGGACGGGAGCAAGACCGTCATAATCGCATCTGTGTGATTTACCGCAGAGAGCGGAAATCATCTCGTCAACCAAGTCATCGATATAAACAAGTTCAAGCTCGGTCAAGCGGTCATTTATCTGTATCGGCAAATCGTGTGCGATGTTGTAGCAGAACGTCGCGACGGCGCTGTTATAGTTCGGTCGGCACCACTTGCCGAACATATTCGGGAAACGGTAGACAAGCACTTTCGCGCCCGTTTCGTCGGCGTAGTTGAAGAACAAGTCCTCCCCTGCCCGCTTGCTCCTGCCGTACTCGCTGTCGTATCTGCCGATCAGCGTCGCCTGAATCGACGACGAAAGCATGACCGGGCAAGTGTTGCGATGCTTTTTGAGCGTTTCAAGGAGCGTTGACGCAAAGCTGAAGTTGCCCTGCATAAATTCCGTCTGCTCCTTCGGGCGGTTCACCCCTGCGAGATTGAAGGCGAAATCGCAGTCGGAGCAGAATTCGTCAAGCACCGTTTCGGTGTTGTTTATGTCGTATTCGTAGATTTCGTCGATTTGCAGCTCCGGATGCGTGCGGTCCTTTCCGTCGCGGATGTTTTTCAAATTTTCCACGAGATTCCGCCCGAAAAAGCCTGCCGCACCTGTTACGAGGATGTTCATATCAATCTACCAACTTATTTCAAATATTCTGCTGCGACTTCGATATCGCCTTTTGTATCACTTTCAATCCGTTGAATCAATTTCATAAAATTCTTCTCAAGTCTTGCTCCAACAGTGGCACATTTCGGGACACCCGAAACAGAATCTATTTCATATATTTGTCCGTTTTTAATAATATCGATATCGTTCATCACTGCTTGAATTTCTAAACAAAATTTATCCGATATTTTCATCTTTTTTCTTCCTTTTCAATCTCGTTCCGGACATAATCCGTCGTGAGGATCTTTTTCACTACACCGTCCACGTCAAGGAGTGTCGTGTTGTGGCTCGTGTAGCTTTCCTCTGCCTCTGTCATGACCTGCCCTTTGACAAAATATTTGTCATAATTGAGATCGCGGTTATCCGCCGCCACGCGGAAATAATTTCCCATATCCTCCGACCGCAACCGTTCCTCGCGGGTCATAAGCGTTTCGTACAGCTTCTCGCCATGGCGGGTTCCGATAATATTCGTTCCCGTGTCGCCGAACAGCTTTTGAACCGCTTTTGCGAGATCACCGATAGTCGAAGCGTCTGCTTTCTGAATGAACAGGTCGCCGGGACGCGCATGTTCAAATGCGAATTTCACCAGTTCGACAGCTTCGTCGAGATTCATGAGGAACCGCGTCATATTTGGGTCGGTAATGGTGATGGGATTTCCCGCCTTGATCTGGTCGATAAACAGCGGAATCACACTGCCGCGGCTGCACATGACGTTACCGTAACGGGTGCAGCAGATGACGGTTCCGTCTCGCTCTGCGGCAACCCTGGCATTAGCATAAATTACGTGTTCCATCATTGCCTTTGAGATGCCCATGGCGTTGATGGGGTACGCCGCCTTGTCCGTGGACAGGCACACTACACGTTTTACACCTGCTTCAATTGCCGCATGCAGGACATTATCTGTGCCGATGATATTTGTACGCACAGCCTCCATCGGGAAAAACTCGCATGACGGCACCTGTTTCAGCGCAGCCGCGTGGAATATGTAGTCAACTCCATGCATAGCGTCGCGAACCGATTCAATATTTCGGACATCGCCGATGTAGAATTTGACTTTGCCCGCTTGCTCCGGATATTTCGCCTGCAGCTCGTGGCGCATATCGTCCTGCTTTTTCTCGTCGCGGGAAAAGATACGTATTTCACTGATATCGGTGGCAAGGAAGTGCTTCAGTACAGTATTGCCGAAACTGCCTGTACCGCCTGTGATCATGAGAGTGGAATCAGAAAAGTTATCAGAACAATTCATACTGTTATTCCTTTCTCCTGCAATTTATCTTCATATATATTCATTAGCTTAATAATCACGTCTTTTATATCAAATCCCGCCTTTCTCACAATATCTGCCCCCAATTCTCTATTTACCCGTGCGTTATATAACTCATCAACAGCATCGCACCATTCGGATGTGGATGAGTCCAATGATACTAATCTTATATTGTCTGACAGTTTGACCTCAGGTGATACAGACGAACTGATTACGCACGGCAGACCTGCCGCCTGTGCTTCTACGCCTGCCACCGGAAGTCCTTCATGCAAACTCGGCAGAAGGAAAATATCAAACGCTTGCATAAGTTCGCTGACATCGTTTCGTACCCCAAGGAATAAAACGCTTTTTTCTATACCAAGCGATGAAACTTTTTGTTTTATTCTGTTTAACAATTCGCCTGTTCCAACCAACACAAGTTTGGCGTCTGTGTGACGATGCAATAAATCGGTGAAAATATCAATTAAATATTCATGATTTTTTTGAAGAGCAAATCTTCCGACATGTCCGATTATAAGCTCATCATTAAAGCCGAGCTCTTGTCTTACTTCTTTTCTTTTTGATAGATCATATGCATACTTATCGATATCAACAGCGTTATTAAGAACTATGAACTTTGATCCGTTAAACAGCCATTTCCCCGCTTCGCTTGAACAGGCAATTCTTATATCTGTCACCTTTGGCAATCTTTTTATTGCCATGCCATGAATAGCCTTATAAATTAAATCTTTGGGATTTCTACTTTTTTTTCTTTTGTTAGCGGTATTATGTGAGTGAGAAATACATAACGGTACTCCTGCCTTTTTTGCCTCTTTGAGTAAAAAATATCCGGCAGCATCCATGTGGGAATGTACAATAACGTATTTATTTTCTTTAAAAATTTTAGCTATCTCCCGCTTATTTTTTATATAGTTTTCGCCGCGAGGCGTCACATAAAATATTTTGCTTCCGCAAGACAAAAGATAATTATGTGTTTCATTATTTATGCAATCCTCTTCATGACCGTGAAGAAGGAAATCAATATGATACTTCGAGCGATCAATATTATTGTAGTAGCTTAATACCACCGCCTCTGTGCCGCCTTTGTGAAAGGTGCCGTTTAGAGCATAAAGAATGTTTATCATGTCATCCTCCGAAAGCATCAACGTATAATAACTTGTGCAACATGCTGCACATTATAATTGGAGACAAGATATCCAAATGCTGCTTCGCCAAGATCAGGTGATATGCCGTCTGCTATTTTGTCAATAACTGCTTCAAATGCATTTAAATCATTGCTCTCGCACCACCACCCGAATCCGCCGTCAACAATTATCTTTCCGATATCCGTATTCGGATCGGTACATGCCAGCACCGGCAGCTTTGCCTGCATATAGCTTAGCAGTCTGCTCGGGAAGTTAGGTATCGTAAATCTGTGGTC
Source organism: uncultured Clostridia bacterium (assembly GCA_947586625.1). Taxonomy (GTDB): domain Bacteria; phylum Bacillota; class Clostridia; order Oscillospirales; family CAG-272; genus DTU064. Next base: position 19,740 of record CANPXS010000012.1, read on the forward strand.
GAGAAAGATCATGCCGACATCGCATGCGGCGATCATTCTATCATAATCATCCTTCGGGAGACTTTTCATCAGCTTCATGTTCGTCGGCCGGCTTTGATTGAAGAAATCCTCAAGCTTGCCGTATTCCGTGCCGCTGCCTACGATCAGAAAAAATGCGCCCGCGTTATACATCTGCGATTTCAGGCACTCGATTATGAACGGCACTCCCTGCGGCTTGCCGAGGTTTCCGCCATATACAAATATCTTTTTATCTGTCGGCAGACCGTATTTTTCGCGCATTTGAATTTTTTCTTCAGCAGAAAGGCTCAGATCACGCACCTCAATGCTGTTAGGGCATATTTCGACCTTTTCTGGCGGGATCTCCGGGTTATGCTTCAAAAGATATTCAACATTCGCTGGCGACATACAGCCTATGCAATCGGAAACCTCATACAGCTTTTTCTCCTTGCTGCGGAAATATTTATATATGAGACCTTTCACGCCTTTTGTACTTAACATTCCCATATCGACCGCATTCTGCGGAAAAATGTCTTTCAGCATCAGATAGGACTTTGCCCCGTCGCGTTTTTTTACATATCTCACAACATTTGTAAATGTGATCGGCGGCGTAGGATACAGAACAAGGTCGAATTTGATATCTCCGAAATATTCCTTGACCGCTTTCTTGAAACGCGGCTCGATGAGGACGGTGTTTATTCCTTTTTCGATTATGTTTGTCTTTTGAATGCGACCGGTTTTGACCTTTACGATCTTTGCGCCGTGTTCTCGAATAACAAGGTTTTCGCCTTTATCCGTATTTTCAACCGGTGAAAGAATGTAGACACTGTGACCGTGCTTTATAAATTCACGAAGCAGGTCAGGATAAATCCCTCTGACTTCAACTGTAAATATTTTAGAAAGACTTAAAAACAACACATTCATATATCAACCTTCAAAACCTATATCATGTAATTATTCAACATCGCTTATTTCGAAACTTGCTATAAATGAAACAATTGTATCAACTACGAACGCCCTTTTCATTTCTCTGTCCTCATCATATGGTGATAGATTAATCACCCTCTTAAGATTTCCAAAACCTCTTCCTCTGTCAGCCTTTCGTAGTTTGCGCCCATGCTAAAGATCATCCGAGCTATTTTCCCAATGACGCCGTCTTCAACGCCCAGTTCATCTAACGTGGAGGGAAGTTCCATTTCCTTTCCGAAATTCTCTGGCGAACAGATTCCTGACAAAGCCAATTCTTCGTCAGCCTTAAAATTCGCTTATTTCCAACTCTTCTCTTGCACATCTGGTCAAAATAAGATCCGCTCTCTTATATATCTTCCTATAATAAGCGGGTGGGGTGACACCCAGTGCCTTTCCATGGGTACAGTTCGCAAAAGCGCGCAGTTAATTATCCATTTTGATAGGCTTAAAAAGCAGGCTTTTTCCTCAGCTTTTAATACAGTTCATGCTTATTGCACTATCCGTGCCAGTTCGCGTCTTGCATTATCATTTTCATGAGGATCCTTTATCACGAGAGTATTTTTATCACTCTACACATTATAACTTTATTTAAACACATCAAAAATTCAACAATTCCTTGCTGATATTACTTTCTGCTCTTTGATAATCCTCCAAGAAATCTACTTCGCCCCAGAAGCAGCCGCTGGTTTCGATCATGCGAATATCATACTTTTTCATATCAAATACTCTCTGAAGTGCGCCCTCAAAATAGGAAGTAAACTGTTTGTCCCGAAGAACGCTAACAGTGCTTGCATTAAGATCGCCAATGACATTCTTTTTTATTTTCGCAATGCCTATAAATTCTCCGGCAGCTGCCCCCACGGGCATATTTTTTGTAATCTCTACTATCCTATCGTTTTCCAATCTTACTTTCATTGCCTCGTCATCACATGGTTTTGTATCGACCGAAAGAACAATATCGCCGTCCGATGTGAGAAGCTGCTCAAAAATATGTATATCGCATATTGTGTCGGCGTGAAGATATATAAAATCATCATGCAGCTGCTTCATTCCCATATAATACGAACCGATTACGTTCGTAAATTCATAAAACGGATTGTAAATCAATGTAATACCGGGAATGCCCCTTGTTGCTTCGATCATTTTTTCATCCTGAAATCCCGTTACAATCGTTATATCCCAAATTCCGTATCTGTGAAGCATTGCAATGTTTATATCAAGAATTCTCTTGCCGTTAATTTTTAATAAACTCTTAGGAAGATCCTCCGTTAAGCTTCCGAGTCTGCTACCTTTACCTGCTGCCATAATAATTGCCTGCATGATTATGTCCTCCCGCGTTTACATAGATTCTTTATAAAGAGTTACTATAATATTTTCCACATCAGCCAGTTTATCGTTCTTCAGATTGCCGCTGACCATATCCGCAAGCTTTTCGGCGCTCGGCACTTTTCCGAGATCAGTAATGTTCCGAGAAATATTCATTCTGTCCAGCCACTTTCTGATTCGATCATAAGGCTGTCCTTCTTCGCATCCGAGCCAGTCAAGAATCTGCGTTATCCGCGTAGGGTTCACTGTGCTTTCGTGCTTTATCCAAGCAGGATAAAGCGCTATCAGTCCCGCACCGTGACTTGTCTCTGTAACAACGCCGATCGGATACTGTAAGCGATGGGGCAGGCAGTTTCCGATGTTTTTCAAATTGTAGCCCATGATATGACTTGCAAAACTCATCATCTCACGTGCTTCATGATCATCAAGATTCTTGGCGAGCCTTGGCAGTGCTTCTCCAACAATTTTTATTGACTTCTCGGAAAGCATTTCGGAAAACGGGTCGGCTTTGACGGCGCAATAGCTCTCCGCCGCATGCGCGAAAACATCAAATCCAGTTTCCATTGTCACCGTAAAAGGAAGCTTGAACGTATATGTAGGGTCTACAATTGCAACTGCCGGGGTCACTTTCTCTCCGCGAATGCCGGATTTTATCTTTTTCTCTCGGCTTGATATTATTGCCCCTTTGCTGAGTTCCGCACCTGTTCCCGAAGTAGTCGGAATAGCTATAATGGGCAACGTATCATCGGGAGGCGTAAGCCCTTTGATCAGATATTCTTCAATATCAATATAAGAAACTATACCCACCGCTGTTGCCTTCGCAGCATCTATCGCGCTGCCGCCACCGAAGCCAATCACGGAATCAACATGATTTTCCCTGCCGAGCTTTATTGCTTCTCTAATTTCGGCAACATCAGGATTTGCCGTTACCTTATCATAATAAAATACTTCCGAGTCGAGCCAAGATACCAGCTCATCTACAAATCCTAAATCCTTTAATACGCTGCCTGTTGTTAATAAAAGAGTTCTCGAGCCGATAACACTGTTCTCTTTCTTGACTGCTTCCTCAACGCACTTGTTGCCAAAGTATGTTCTTGTAGTCATCGAAAGCTGATATGATTTCATATTCGGTCTCCCTTACAAATTTTCAATCTGTGTCTCTCTGGGGTTTCTAATTTTCCCAAGTACCTCTATCCGCCTATCAAACATAGGTACCAACGATTCATATGTTTCCTTGAACAGCTTATACACAACATTATACTTTTCATGATTATCTTTGTCGGGATGAATTGTCATTCTGCTTTTTGAGAATTTCTTAGAAAGCTCAGAAAAGGATATTCCTTCCTGACCGTTTAATACCATCATCGCCGCACCGGATGCAGTAGTTTCAAATTCAGATAAAACGATCATCTCTTTCCCGGTAACATCCGCTTTTATCTGTGATATCAAATTAACTCTTGCGAGACCGCCGGACAGACGAACAGTATTTACATTCGCGGTAGTCTCTCCTATCGCCTCCATCATTGTGCGGTCTATAAACGCGGCAGCCTCAAAAACCGCTCTCGTCATGTCTTTACGGGTATGTATTCTTTCAAGACCAAAGAATGTCCCCCTTGCATGGTCATTCCAGATAGAGGTCCGTTCGCCAAGAAGATAGGGCAGGAAAATAATGCCTCTTGCGCCAATATCCGATTCCGCGGCCTCTTTCTCCATTACTTCATACGGATATTCTTCTTTTGAATAATAACATTGCTTGACCCACTCTATTAAACCTCCGCCGAGATTATTTGAACCTCCGATGATTGTAAATCCTCCCTGACGGAACGGTGTGGAATACACGCGCTCACTTGGAAGAAGCTCCTCTTTTTTACTGAGCATACGGAACGCCGTCACCGTTCCGCTTACATCACTTGCATCTCCCTCGCCTGATACACCGCTGCCTACAAACGAACAAATGGCGTCATAGGAAGTAACAACAATCTTTGCGCTATTATTACACCCGATTTGTCCTGCCACATCCTGCAATATCGTTCCGACACATTCCCCCGTTTTCATAACAGGCGGCAGTTTGTCCTCCGGGATACCGAGATCATCAAGAAGCTGCGAAGGATATGACATCGTATTAAATGAATAATGAAACTTGACCGCATTTAATTCATCTGTAGCAACGACCCCGCTAAGGTGATAGAGAAGATAATCATTCGGGGATAAAAAATACCGTGTTTTTTTGAATATAGATTTTTCGTGTTTTTTAATCCACAATATTTTAGGGAGCATTACACTGACAGAAACAGGGAGTCCGGTATCATTTACTATATCTGCTGTCCAAGCACTGCTTTTTATCTCATCAACCTCCTCCACTGCTCTCTTATCAGAAACCATAATGGCATTTCCGAGAGGTCGACCGCTCTCGTCCATGCATACAAGACAAGACGCAGATGTGGTAACGGTGATATAATCTACCGTCTGAATCTTTGCATCTTGGACAGATGAACGCATTACATCAATAGCCTTATTCAACCATTCATCGGGATACTGTTCTACGCGGATATCATCGATTGCCGAAGTAAGCGTTCTTGACGCACTTGACAGTTTTCTCCCGTTTTCATCAAATATTATGCTTCTTATACTTTTCATGCCCATATTAAGGACTAACACGTTCATACGCCTTTTTCTCCATTATCGTATATGTCTGCTTTATCACCTTAGTTAAAGAAGTTTCATCTTTGCAGCAGACTCCGACATAATTTCATCATGAATGATCTTCGATGCATTAATCGGTTGTGACCAAGATCTATTTGCTTTTTCTATTCCCCTTTTGTATGCCATTTTCAAATCGGTTGAAATGTTGAGCTTTTTTACTCCTGGGATATGGATCAACTTAGTCAAAATCTCATCCGACAGACCGCTTCCTCCGTGAACAACAAACGGCTTATCCGTTATAGACGTGGTATATTCCACAAGGTCATAATGCAAATTGGGCTCAACTTTATATTCCCCGTGGGCGTTTCCAAACGCGACCGCAATAAAATCCACGTCAGTTTTATGCAGAAAATCCGTGATATCTTCTCTTGAAGCAATTGTATCCTTCCGAACGATTACGTCGTCTTCAACTCCTTTTACCTGACCGACCTCTGCTTCGACTAAAACACCGTTGGCATGAGCATACGATATAATCTCATTCGTAAAATCAATATTTTGCTGTATGGGAAGAGAAGAACCGTCTGCCATAACCATGTCCCAACCGCTGTTTACCGCATTAAATATAGTTTTCTTTTCCTTGCAGTGATCCAGATTTAGCCAAGCGTGAATGCCACGATCGGCGGCATATAACTTAACAAAATTAGAAAAAACGTGCGCAGGAAGTACTTTATAAATTTCCGTTGAAGTCTGCAAGATGACGTCATGCCGAATTGATGCAGCCGCGTCGATGACCGCTCTGGCAGATTCAAAATCCCATATATTAAATGCAAAATACTGACCTTGATTCAACATTGATGCCTCCACAATAAAAAAGGTTGCGTTACTATTTATTGTAAATACTCAGTATATGGCTTTTGCGGGTCCATTATGGTTTCACCAAATAATGCATCAACTTGCCGTGCGCTCTAATGAATCATTCCGGATTATTTGTTCCGACTTACGTTACGGTTCCATCGAAAAAATTCTTTCTATGTTTATACACACAAAAAACAAATAATACCTTATGATTGCCTTTTTGATATCTAAAACATTAGAAGCATTTATATCGCGCTATTTTACATGCTCTGGTTTTCGATCTTCTTCAGCCGGTAATTTCATATAGTCTCCATAGCAAGTTGTTAAATATACATCATATTTTTCAGGAATATAAAATTTTGCATCCTCAAAATCTGTCAAAATTGCATTTTTCCAAGTATCAGAAGGGTACTTGTTCCTTATCCATCTATAAAAAACATTTGAACAGTGAACACATTTTGTTTCTTTTTCATTTCCTATCTGCGATACCACATCATATCTTTTCTGAAGAAACTCTGTAGAAAATAATTTTCCCAACATATGTGTCGTAAATAAAAGTACTTTGTTTTTAAATGAAAAACCTTTATATACCACTTCTTCCTTCAACATTCCCTGCAATGTTGACAATCTAAATAATTTCATTCGAAATCTGCATGGATTATCCGGCACATTATCGTTTACAAATATGTCTAAAGTGGGAATATACCCTTGTATCTCTGTTGAATTCTTTTTCTGAATGCGATCAATCCAAAGTCTTTTATGCATGGTTAATTCTTTGCATTCTCCAAAGCACTCAACTAATTTGATATAATTTTTTCTGTCAACACAAATATCCAAATCATCATCCCAAGGAATAAAACCTTTATGCCTGACAGCGCCTAAACATGAACCTCCGTACAAGAAATATTGAATCCCTTTTTCTTCACAGAAAATATGAAACGTTTTCATTATGTCCAATAGTTCTTTTTGTATTTCATATGTTCCGTATTGGTTTGATTGAATCATTTGCACTCATCCTCCTAATTCCGCCATAAATCGATTTCTTATTTGATATATCGAAAAAACATTTCAATCAGCCCTATTATCGACTGCTTAAACTATCATATCGTTTATAATATCGTTCGAGGGAAACGGTGGAACATCAAAGAAATAATGACTGCATCAGCCGGATCGCTCTCCCTTTTCAAGTTATATATTTTCAGTAAGAGTAAATACTCAAAAATACACTGCACGCTTTTTGCGGCGTGAACGCCAGTTTCGCCGCTGAAATTAAAATCCTGAGCAGAAGTGTCAACCGTGTGGAAGTTTATCTTGCAGCAAACGAAAACAACGTCATATCCCGGAATCTTTTTATTCATTCCAAGACGATTTTCCTGTGGCGTGATAAGCCACTCGCGTTAAGTGCAGTTTCCGAACAGCAACGGTTATTCCATCCTTCTCGGTTATCGTTATCACACATGCTTGTTTTCAGCTTTATACACTTTTATCATCGTAGTCAAGCAATTCTAATATGCCTCTACTATTTCAATCATTCCGATATGCAAAGAATACATAAAAACTACTCTTCTGTTGTCAAATGCTACTGCAGGTGTAAGCGGGATCATTACTTTAAACCTGTTTTTCTCCAGACTTTTTATATCTTCTTCTATATTTTCAGATACATAGCAAATATGATATGGTGTTCCTGAAGCCTCGTTTACGTACTGATCGACCGGAGACTTTTTTTCTTTATCAAACGGACTGACAAGCTCGATCCTGTATCCGTCTTTCTCTCCAAACGCAAGTTTGACGTTTCTGTCTGTATCGTCGATCATTTCGCAGAAATTGAATCCCAGCTCCTTAAAAGCATCTATCGCCCTGTCTATGCGTCTGACTGCATACCCTATGTGATCTATTTTCATGAAATTATTCCTCAAACCTTATTTCCTTATAAAAATCAAATTGCTTCCTCTGATATGACGACACAACAAGCTCATATAACTTATGTCCGTTTTCATCCGAAATCAGACTGAATCCAAGCTTATCATAAAGCTCTTTCACCGGAGCGTTCTTTGCCGTGGGAATATATTCGCCGATCAACTTTGGCTTTGAACAGTTTGCAATTATTTCATTTATAATTACATTTTCTATATTTCTTCCCATCACGCGGCAGCTCATAAGGAATGTGTCAATTTTGACTTCATCCTCGCTTTTCTTAAGTATAATCACGCTGATCAACCCGCTGTCGCCATACTTATCCGACGCATATACAACGTAAATCACATTATCGGCATTTGCGTCCATCTCCTCGAGTTCGGTCTCTGTATACCTTTTTGTTGTGACATTGAACTGGTTAGTTTTCGAGCATAATTGCGCCACACGGGCAAATTCCTCACGCCGAATTCGATGAATATCGATCTTGATCTCAAGCCTTGATATATATTCGTCAAGATTCAGGCTGCCGCTCATCTCTTGTTTGCGCTTGGCTTCGCTTTGATACATTTCCGTCTTCTGCAAGTCTTCTCCAAGCACTTTGAGCGGTCTGCAATAATCAAACCATATATCTTCCGCAAATGAGCGCAGCGTTGAAGTATCTTTCGGGAACATCGGAACCGTTACTTCAGGACATGCTCCTTTGACCGTTTCCTGCTCTATTGGGTTATCATCAATAAAAATAAAACCGTTTTCCGAAAGATTCAGTTCTTTCTCCATCATCTTTATATTCGACGTTTTATTTTCCCAGTTGATTTTTTGACTCACAAAGTCGCTTTCTCTGAGAAGCATCGCCGGATGATCTGAAATTACCGCTTCGGCATCGTCGTAGTTGTTTTTACTGTTGATTGCCAAAAGTATACCGCGCTTCCTCATTTCAAGAAGCTGTCTCTGAAAATCGTAAAACCGCTGTCCCTCTTTATGATCCGAAAGCTCTATGCCTTCAGGTCCGTCCTCTCCGACGACTCCGCCCCAAAGCGTATTGTCAAGATCGAGGGATATTATTTTTTTTCTTTGAGAAAATACAGAATTCAAAGCACGGTTTATCTCCGAAGCAACCGCATTTATGCCATCTCTCGAATACGGCATACTGCTCATATACCACATTTTTCCCGAATAAAAATTGTTTCTTCCAATGTCGGAAACCGTATCTGAGAGGTCGAGAGCATATATATTGTTTTTCTTTTCCGCCTTGTCCTGAACAAACTGATACCAGTCGTTTTCAAGTTCTAATCTATACTTTCTTTCTTCAAAAGACTTGATCCTGTTTTCGCGAATATCTACAGTAGTAATGAATATCGGGACAGCCGTGACATTATCTGTCAATGTCGAAACAGCCTGTTTCCATACGTCAATTCTTTCTTTTGCTTCATCAAGGTCTTTCCATAAAACAGATTCAGTTCCGTCGAGTAAAACAATTATCACTTCAGCGCCATAACTATATAATCCGGATGAAGCATTCAGCACTTCCTGGACCCACGTGTCAAATCCGTCCGGGAAATATACATCATATTCAGTGCCAAGCTTATTTGCAATCAGGTCAAGTGTGATATTTGACAGCAACGCTATTTTTCTTTTCATTACTGCACCTCATAATTCGGAACTACTTGTTATTGACTATCTCATATAGATCTCTCAGACTGTGAACTTTGTTAACGCTTTCTATAGGAATATTAATGTCGTACTCCAACTCAAGCTCCATTACAAGCGTAAGCATCATGAGGGAATTCCATTTTTCGTACTCATTGTACTTTGTCTCAAGACTAAGTTCGGACACATCTACGCCCATTACATCGGCTACAAAATTCAAGAATTCCTTTTCCATATTCAACACCCCTTTATTAAAATTTAATCGGTCTTGCAGGACAACCCATCATTTTTCTTCCGTTCGGTACATTTGTCATAACTGTGCTCCCTGCACAAATATAAACATCGTTACCTATTTTGGTTCCCGGAACCATATGCGAAGTCGTTCCCATGAAAACTCTATCCCCAAGCGTACACATTCCAGTTACGTCACAGTGTGCGCTTATCGTGCAATATTCACCCAGAACAGAATCGTGTGCTACAGAAGAATACATATTTATTATCGTTCCGTCTCCGACGACTGCATTATCCGAAATCAAGGCATACGGATATATTATCGAGCCTTCCCCTATGGTGCTGCTGTCGGCAATTATCGCGTTCGGATGAATGATCGTCGTAAACTTAGCACCTTTTGCTTTCATTTTTTCTATAACGTTTTTCCTCACAGTGCTATTTCCGATGCAGCATATAAATTCATCATCTTCCTCAATAGAATAGCCGTCGATACAGACTATAACGTCAACATCGCATATTTTTCCTCTCAGTGCATCCGGATCATCATCCAAAAATCCTTTTATATTCCAAGTAAATGACTTTTCATTTATGTCTTTTGCAATTTGAAGAACTTCTCTGCCGCATCCGCCGGCGGCTATAATAACCAATTTTTTCACTGTATTTTCCCCATCGCTTTATTTTCTTTTCCCATAAATTCTTCCATTGTATCTGATGTTTCGGAAGATATTCCCTCTCTTTTCATTACCTTAACCACCGTCATAAAAATGATCTTCATATCTCCGACGAATGTCACATTCTTCGTATATTCCACATCAAGCCTGAACTTTTCTTCCCAGCTTATTCCATTTCTTCCATGAACCTGCGCATATCCTGTCAGTCCCGGGCGCACATCGTGGCGGCGGCGCTGCTCCGCGCTGTATCTCAGTAAATATCTCACCAACAGCGGTCTCGGCCCGACGATCGCCATATCACCCTTGACGATATTCACCAGCTCCGGCAACTCATCAAGGCTTGTCGAGCGCAAAAACCTTCCGTAACCGTTGAGCCTGTCCTTATCGGGCAGCAGATTCCCGTCGCTGTCCTTCGCGTTTGACATCGTCCTGAACTTGATCAGACTGAATATCTTCTCCTGCCCGGTTCTTTTATCGATCCTTCCCGGACGCTGCTGCACGAAAAATGGGTTCCCCTTCATCGCAATCGCACCAATGGCGGTTAAAATCAGCAAGAGCGGGGACAGCACGATTAGGGCGACGAGCGACAGTGTGAAGTCCAGCGGACGCTTGACAATTCGCTCATACGGGCCGTATGGCTTATGTAAATTTTCCATACATTCCCTCACGCGAAGCAGCTTCTGGCAATCTCGATCACCATATCCTGCTCCTCCGCCGTCATCTTATTGTCGCTCGGCAGGCAGAGGCCACGGTCGAATATGTCCGCGCCGACGTCGATCGTACCAGCGCCCTGTATGTACGCGTTGCTGTTCGCGCGGCCGTTGCCGTCACGCGTGATAAACGCATTCATGCGGTAGATAGGCTGCATGTGCATCGGCTTCCATATCGGTCTGCCCTCGGCGTTATACTTTGCAAGCGTTTCGAGTATCTCCGTCGGGCACGTCTTGCCCGGTTCCTTAACATATGCGGCTTCATTGTCTCCGCGGACGTGGTTGCACATAGCCTCACGGTCGATGAGCATGCACGACAGCCAGAAGTTCGGCTCGCTGTCGGGGCTGTACGGATTCATCGTGACGGGCAAATCTTTGAATCCTTCTTTGTATCGCTCGTATATCGCCTTTTTCTGCGCGATATGCTCCGCAAGATGCGGTATCTGTCCGCGCACGACCCCGGCGATAACGTTCGACATACGGTAGTTGTATCCGATCTCCTCGTGCTGGTACCAAGGAGCATTCTCGCGGCTCTGTGTCGACCACTTGCGCACCTTCTCCGCGTCCGCCTTGCTGTCGGTCAGAAACATTCCGCCCGACGAGCCCGTGATGATCTTGTTTCCGTTGAAAGATATAGCGTTGTAATCGCCGAACGTGCCGGTCTCTTTGCCTTTGTACGTCGCGCCGAGCGATTCCGCCGCGTCCTCGATGATGAGCGCGCCGTGACGGCCGCATATCTCTTTTATCTCATCTATCTTTGCGGGCGTTCCGTAGAGATGCGCAACGACGACGAGCTTCACGTCGGGATATATCTCAAACGCCTTTTCAAGCGCCTGCGGGTCCATGTTCCATGTGTCGTACTCGGTGTCGATAAATACGGCCTCGCCGTCCTCGTAAGCGACCGGATTGACCGACGCGTCAAACGTCATATCGTCGCAGAAAACCTTGTGTCCCCTGAGCGTTCCCTCGTTCGGCTTCGGCATGCCGTACAGCTTCTCGCCCGCAAGCTTCGTCGCAAGATGCAGTGCCGCAGTTCCGCACGAGAGCGCGACCGCGTATTTGCATCCTACGAGCTCTGCGATCTCACGCTCGATCTCGTTTATGTTTTCGCCTACCGTCGACATCCAGTTCGTCTCATACGCCAGCTTGACGTAGTCGAGTTCCTCCCCGTGCATCGTCGGCGACGACAGCCATATTTTATGTTGAAATTTCTCGAGTTTCATATTGTTAACTGTCTCTTACCCTATCTCGCTCGCAACAGCGATTTTCTTCGGCATATCGTTGTCAGATACAGCAATCACCGGTTCACCGGTATCTGCATTTTTCTCCTCGCACCCGCTCACCCCCGCCGGTCTGAACGTCGTCACGACGTCCGCGACGAGGTCGCGTATGATGTCCTCGCGTCCGTCGTATGCGGCGGTCATAAGTCCTTGCAGCTTCTGCAGGAACACGTCCGTGTCAAACGGTATCGGTCTGCCTATGAATATCAGCTTGTTCGGCGTCGTCCGCATGCCCTCCTCGGACATAAGCTTTTCCTCGTAGAGCTTCTCGCCCTTTCTTAGTCCTGTGTATATGACCTGTATATCCTCATCGGGCGTATACCCGGAAAGGCGGATCAGGTTGCGCGCGAGCGTGTCTATCTTGACCGGCTCGCCCATGTCGAGAACGTAGATCTCGCCGCTGTCGGCGTATGTACCGGCCTGCAACACCAGCGACACCGCCTCGGGGATTGTCATAAAGTATCGAATAATATCGGGGTGCGTAACCGTAACAGGACCGCCTCGCGCGATCTGCTCCTTGAATCTCGGTATGACCGAACCGTTCGAACCAAGTACGTTTCCGAAACGCACCGCGACAAATTCCGTCCTCGGATGCACATTTTCGCGCGTCATCCCGCACATATTGCCGTCAACGTCCTCAGAATGGACGTGCAGGGGCTTGATCTCGTCCGCCTTTCCCTCGCGTACCTTGCGGTCGAACGTCTGTATTATCATCTCGCACAACCGCTTCGACGCGCCCATGATGTTCGTCGGGTTGACCGCCTTGTCGGTCGAGATCAGGACGAACCGCTTGCACCCGTTCATCATCGCGGCGTATGCCGTCTTGTACGTTCCGATCGCATTGTTTTTGATCGACTCGCACGGGCTGTCCTCCATCAGCGGCACGTGCTTGTGCGCTGCCGCATGGTAGACGACGTCCGGCTTGTACTTGGCGAAAACTTGGCTGATTCGCCGACTGTCGCGCACCGATCCGATCAGGACCTCAAGGTTGAGATCGGGGTGCTTGTCATTTAATTCATTTCCTATCGCAAATGCGTTGTTTTCGTATATGTCGAATATAATCAGCTGCTTCGGATCGTGATCCGCGATCTGGCGGCAAAGCTCGCTCCCGATAGACCCGCCGCCTCCCGTGACAAGTATCACCTTGCCCGTGAGAAATTGGAAGATCTCGTCCATGTCGACCTGTATAGGTTCGCGGCCGAGAAGATCCTCGACAGCGACGTCGCGCATCGAGTTTGCCGTGACAGTGCCGGTGATGATCTCCGCAATCCCCGGCAGGCTCTTCAGTTTGCAGTTTGTCTCCTTACAGATATTGAGGATATCGCGCTTTTGCTTCGCCGTCGCGCTCGGTATCGTGAGATATATCTTCTCTATCTTGTACTTCTCAACATTCAGGAGAATATCGTCTCTGCCACCCACTATCGGCACGCCGTCTATGTAGCGTCCCCACTTGTTCTTGTTGTCATCTATTATGCAAAATACGCGTTCGTTGACTTCTTTTGCGCTGTGCAGGTCGCGCAGCACCATCTGTCCCGCGCTGCCCGCGCCTATGAGCATTACACGGCTCGCGTTTGCTTTTTGCTGCTGCCTGTTCTTTTTCCCGCGCTCCAAAAGGATAAATCTGTACGAGAATCTGACGAGCGTCACGAGGACCGTCTGTATAACGATACCCAGTATGTAATATGATATCGGCATCCGACAGAACAGAACGGTGATAAACACGGTGTGAAATGCTCCGAGCAAAACCGAACTCAGCAATATACGCTTAAGCTCGTTATAGCTGGCGAAGCGCCACATGCTGCGATAGAGCCGCAGCACCCAAAGCACTACGATCGCTGCGACCGCATATATCGGTGCAAATCTTAACCACGCCGTCATGTACTCGTTCGGTATCATCGTATAACGGCAGTCAAAGCGCAGCCACAGTCCGATAAAATATGAAAGACTGACAGCTATTGCATCATACAGCATCAGGTATATCGTTATGATCTGCCAGTGCTCTAT
>CANPXS010000013.1 GCA_947586625.1 uncultured Clostridia bacterium
CGCGGGCTTCGGCGAAAGGTCTGCGTTAAACAGCAGCGGATACTCGCCCGCTCTCCACGTGTTGCCGTCCGATATGCCCCATACTGTGACGCTCGTGATGTTGGCGCCCTTCTTTATCAGCTTTATAAGTCCCGACATCAGATCGCCGTAGAACTTGCCCTGCGTCTTGAATTCGGACTCGGAATCCGACTTGACGCCGACGTCGAGCTCGGTCAGCTGAAGCTCATACCCCGCGCCGCAGAACTTCTCCGCCGCGCGCAAAAACTGTGTTACGGAATCGGTGGCGGCGAGATGGCTCTGCATTCCGATGCCGTCGATGAGACCCTCTTCCTTGATCTGTGAGAGGTTGTTTATCATCAGATCCGTCTTCCACATGCAGGCGTAGTCGTTGTAGAACAGCTTCATATCCTCCGCCGCGTACTCGCGCGCATACTTGAACGCGTAGTAGACGTAGTCGGGACCGACCGTGTCGTACCAGCGGTTGTCCTGCATGCGTATGCCGTTCGCGTCTCCTACGCCGGTGTCGAACGCCTCGTTCACGACGTCGACGGCGTAGATGAGGCCGGGATAGTTGTCCTTGAAGTATTCGAGCACCGTCTTTATGTAGCTCTCCATTCTGGCGAGCATGACGTCACGGCTGACGAGAGCGCCGCCGTCTGTGTAATCCTCGGTGAAGAACCACGCCGGCGTCTGCGCGTGCCAGACGAGCGGGTGCAGACGCATCTTCATGTTGTTTTTGACGGCGTAGTCGGCGGCCTTCTTCGCCTGAGCGAAGTTGAAGCGCGGCGACGTGTACGTGTCGGGCAGTCCCGCACGCGACGCGGCAGCGTCGAGGACGAAGTCGGGTTTCGTCTCGTTCTCGCACGTTATGCTGTTGAAGTTGTCGGTTATGACGCCGTTAAACTTCGCGTTGCCGATGAGGGAGCCGGGCAGCGCGACGCCGATGTAGAATATGCCGTCGTAGGCATCGCGCAGCGTCGTGGGGGACGACGATGCGGGCGGCTCCGTGACAGCGTCGGTCACGGGAGCAGTCTCGACGGGCGCTGTGGTAGTAACGGCGGCGGTATCGTTTTTGCTTTCCGTGTCGGTCCCGTCAGACGGTTTATTCGACGACGATGTGGACGGAGAGCATCCTGCGAGCAGCGACAGCGCGAGCGCCGCCGCGATTATGGACGTAAACTTTTTCATTTGCAGTCTCCTGTGAAGTGTCGTTTGCTGTAATCTAATTATACGACTTGCTGGGCGATTTGTCAATATTAAACAGCGTCGGCACTGTCGAAAATACGTATACCGTCGGCGATTTTTACAAAAAAGCATTGAATCGCCGCTTGAAATATGGTATTATATACTCACAGCATAAAAAGTACAAAACGGAGGTGACGCGCATGTTTGACGCCGTCATATTCGATCTCGACGGCACGCTCTGCGATACGCTGCCCGACATACACGCGTCCGTGTCGCGTATGCTCGAGCGTCTCTCGTATCCGCCGCGCACCGTTACGAACACTATCTGGGGCATGAACCACGGCTCACGCAATCTCATACGCCACGCGCTGCCGGACGGTGCGGGCGAGGACGAGGTCGACACGGCGCTCGCCGTGTATACGGAGATATACGGCGCTCACGTCTGCGAGCTGACGACGCCGTACCGAGGCATACGCGAGCTCGTCGAGAGGCTGTCGCGCGACGGGGTGATGCTGGCGGTGCTGTCCAACAAGCCGGACGCGCTCGTGGCGAAGATAATATCGAAGCTGTTCCCCGGCTCGTTCGCGATGACGGTCGGTCAGGGACCGTACGAGCTCAAGCCGTCGAAAGAGGCTCCGCTTACGATCGCGTCGATGTTCGGCGTGCCGCCGGAGGCGGTGCTCGTCGTCGGCGACTCCGACGTGGACGTGGAGACCGCGCACAACGCGGGGATGAAGGCGGCGGGCGTTACATGGGGCTACCGCAGCCGCGACGTGATAGAGAAGGCGGGCGCCGATTTCATCGTCGACACGGCGGAGGAGCTTTACAGGACGGTGCGCGCCGACTGAAATTTGTTTAAATTAAAGGAGATTATCATGAAACCGTACGGAAAAAAAGTTTGGCTCATACCTGACGCGTTCCTCGGCTCGGAATCGGCGAATGATTTGACGACGCACGAGGCCGTCTGCGTTATTAATACGTCGGACGAGGACGCCGACATCGCGCTGACGCTGCTGTTCGAGGACAGGGAGCCGATGACGTGCTTTTCGGCAAAGTGCGGTGCGATGCGGACGCATCACATACGCCTTGACAAGATACGCGGTGAGAACGGCGAGCGCATCCCGTTTGACACGCCGTACGCGATACTGCTCGAATCGACCGCACCCGTCGTGGCGCAGTACTCGCGCCTTGACGCGAGCCGCGCCGAGCTTGCGCTGATGACCACCATCGCGTGGTCCCCGGAGGAGTAGGTTTGAAATGATTTTTGCGGGGGAGGGACTTCTTGAAATAAGTCCCTCCCCCGCACCCCTTCTTCAAGAACTTTTATTACAAATGGCGCAGTATTGCACCAACACTTTTTTGAAGGGAAAATGCTGCTGCAAAAAATTCAAAAAAATTTCGCTTTCCTGTAACGAACCTCCGAAAAAAACGTCATATAAGATATATAAGATAAAAATAAAATCGTATAAAACACACGGAGGAAACCATGAAAAAACTGCTGTCCATCATCCTTATCGCATGCACGCTTTTGAGCGTGTGCGCATGCTCCCATACGTCCGTCGACGAGTATCTCGACCCGTATGAAACGCATGAATTTACCGAAAAGGAAAAAGAAGAACCGAAGGAGCCGAAAATATACGACACATCGGTCGTGATACGCTCGTCCATATTCGCGCTCGAACAGGACGGCATTATTTATCATTTCGGCTTTTGCCCGTGTGACGTCCGTCCGAACAGACTTTATGACAACGCCCCCGTAACATTGTGTACGACGCTTCTCGACGAGCCGAACAGTTGGACGTACCTCTGCCCCGACCCGACTTGTCGACACAGAGATTATCAATGCGAGCTGTACGTGCATATGCAGAAGGAAGAGGTCAGCGATGACTCTCACATACTCGTCGTCAAGGAGGAAGGGCGGACGATGCCGATGGTGTATGCGTTCGGCTCGGCACAAAATCAGACTATCTTTCTTCGCAAATACGACCCTGAGACGGGAAAGAGCAGCAAGCGGACGTTCAAACGCCAGATCCTCGCCGAGGCCGTATACTGTGCCGGAAAGATATATATGGAAGTCTCCGACAGGGGATTCATTGACGCCGTTGCGATGTACGACCTTGACACATTCGCATATGAGGAGCTTTACCTCAACGGCGACGACGCCGGACTGCTCGGCGTATGGAACGACCGCGTATGGTCCATAACGAGCAAATTCAAGATCGGCAGTTGCGCGCTCGATTTTACCGATGTGCGCGAGGAATACGACTGCGGCGTGTCGCCGCTTTCAAGATACGCTACGCATCTGCGCGGATGCGTTGACGACGGCGTCCTTTATCTTGAGCGCAACCGCCGGGACGCATTCTTTCAGGGAATGTATTACGGCGATATATACGCGATAAATCTTAACGATATCGGCGCGGGCGAGACGCTCGTCGCGGAAAAGGTCACAGCGTTCATACCGCATAACGGCGACCTTTACTATACCGTATGGGATTACAGCGAGTCGGAGCCGGTCGACGAATTCCGCACGCCGGTGTCGACGGACGGCGGCAACATATACGTCTTTGACGCTGACGAAAAGACATCGACAACCGTTATCGAAAACAGCAATATCTCGGTGTTCAATTTCTATCAGGTCACGGACGATGTAATACGTTTCAGAGGCGTCGACGCAAAAGAGCCGCGCGGTCTTAAAGATGCAGTAACTCCGAGATACACATACCCTATCTGCGTATACAGACTTGCGGACAAGACGTGGGAGAAGATGTATTGGGTCCCCTACTCGTTCGATGCAAACGAAAATCTGCGTTATTACGGCGACGATGAATTTTTCCCGGAAGAAATGCTGCCGCTGTTCAAGAAGCAAGGATAACGGACGCCGCCTGCGGCAAGCCTGCCGCACAACATATTTCCAAAATGGTTGACGCTCCTATTTTCGGGCATCGCGCCGTAGGCTTCGCAGCTTCACCTACGCGCACCGTGCTCGTGCGTTGATGGCGTGCCCAGCGTTGGACGCAGACACGACGTCTTGACGGCGATATCGCCCCGTCGCGAGGGAGCTGTTCGCAGGCTTCCCGCCTCACCTGCGTATGCTGCCTCTTGCTGTAACTGCTTCACCTCATCTGCCTATATTATACCACAATTTTAGTGATTTATCAAGTACTTTTCACGAATTTATGTATTTTTCACTTCACGCATAATCGTTCAACTGCATCCTTCACTGGTATTTCCGTTCACCACGGTTCAATGTACAGTCTGTACCGACCGGCAACTATCTTTGCACATTTTACGTGGTGACGTCTTTCACACCAACAAATAGGTTTTTGACAAGGGGGACTTTCTCGCAAGAAAGAGAAAGTGCGGGATGAGGACCCTTTCTTAAAAAGAAAGGGTCCTCCCCCGAACCCCCTCTCCAAAAGAACACCGCGCCATAGCTGTGTGCGAGCAGCTCCGCGCGGCGTTTTATTATTGCGAAAAGTTTGGGGATGCCGGTTCTGCGCCGCGCGTATGCGACTATAAAAAACTTTCGCGGAAATTTTCAAAAAATTTCTTGACAAACGGTATTTTTGATGATATCATATTGATATCATAATAATAGAGGTGATGCAAGGTTGAAACTTGAATTTTCCCATATACAAAAGTCGTTCGGTGCAAAGCATGTTCTCGATGACATATGTTTCTCCGCCGAGTCCGGCGACGCGTTCGGACTTCTCGGACGAAACGGAGCGGGTAAAACGACGTCGATACGCATACTCATGGATGTTTTCCCCGCCGACGGCGGCGAGATACTCGTCGACGGCAGACCCATCGACCGCTCGCGCATCCGCTTCGGCTATCTGCCCGAGGAGCGCGGTCTTTACCCGAAAAAGAAGATATTCCCCCAGCTCGTCTACTTCTGCGAGCTGTTCGGCGTGGAACATTCTGACGCAACAGCGTCCGTGGACAAATGGCTGCGCAGGCTGTCGATGTACGAGTACCGCGACAAGCGTCTCGACACGCTCTCAAAGGGCAATCAGCAGAAAATACAGCTAATAACGGCGCTCGCCCACGATCCCGACGTGATAATTCTCGACGAGCCGTTCTCGGGGCTCGATCCCGTCAACGCGAGACTGCTCAAGGATGTCGTCAAAGAGCAGATCGAGCGCGGGAAGATAGTGCTGTTTTCGAGCCATCAGATGAGCTATATCGAGGAATTCTGCGACTCGATAGCGATTCTGGCGTCGGGTAAAATCGGAATAACCGGCAGACTGCACGACATCAAGCGCTCGTATCCGCGCGATACGCTGATCGTGTCCTCGCCGGACGCCGCCGCGATAGCAAACGAATACGGCGTCGAGGCAGGGGAGGACGGGATAGTGGAGGTGCGCATGAACGGCGATAAACGCGCCGTGATAAAGTCGCTCGCCGAGCGCTACGATATAGACGAGGTGCGCGTCAAGGAGCCGACGCTGTCCGATATCTTCGTCGAGTACGCGAAGTAAAAATCCGTCAGATATAAAAAAACATAAAACGTAATAAAAATTTTTGAAAAAAGAGGGGGTGCAGGGGGGAGAGAAGAACTTTTTATAGAAAAGTGGCGTTTCCTTTGGAAACGCACGAGTTTTCTTCGAAAACTCTGGTTCTTTCCTCCCCCTGAAAGGTTAAAATGAAACAATTTCTAAAAATCCTGCGCTTCGAGCTCGGGGGATATTTTACAAACAAGGTGTTCGTCGGGGTGACGGTCGCGCTCGTTGTTGTGATAGTGGGCGTGATGTTCTTCCCCGTCGTCAGCGACGCAGTGGGCGAGTTTTTCACGTCTGAGCCGACGCAGGAACCGGGAGACGGTGACGTAAGCGGCAACGACGGTGCGCAAGTCATGCTCGTGTCCGGCGACGGCGCCGATACTGTTGCCGCCGCGTTCGCGGAAGTATTCGACGGCTACCGCGTAGACGTCGCCGACGAAGATGACGCGCGCGAGCGCGTCACAAACGGCGAGGCTGAGTGCGCGTTCGTGCTTGAGTCGCCGCTGTCGTACACATATCTCGTGCGCGACCTTGGGCTCTACGACTTCAATTCCGATATCGCCGACAGCACGCTCGTGTCGTTGTATCAGGCGAACGTCATGGCGTCGCACGGCATGGACGAGGCCTCGATAGGCGAGGTCATGTCCGCCGCCGTCACGCACGAGACGGAGGCGCTCGGCGTCGACCAGTCGCAGAACTACTTCTACACCTACATCATGATAATGGCGCTCTACATGGTCATCATGATATACGGGCAGATGGTGGCGTCCAACGTCGCGTCCGAGAAGAGCTCGCGCGCGATGGAGCTGCTCATCACGAGCGCGTCTCCGACGTCGATGATGTTCGGCAAGGTCATAGCGTCGTGCACGGCGGGACTGTTCCAGCTTGTCGTCGTGTTCGGAACCGCGATAGTTTCGTATACGGTGACGCGCAGTCACTGGGACAATCCGATAGTCGAGTCGATATTTGGTATGCCGCCCGCGCTGTTCGGGTATATGATACTGTTCTTCCTACTCGGTTTTCTGCTGTTCGCGTTCATGTACGGCGTCGTCGGCTCGATGGCGTCGAAGCTTGAGGACCTGAACACGCTCGTGATGCCCGTGACGCTGATATTTGTCGCCGCGTTCATCGTCGTGATGATCTCGCTCAGTTCCGGCAACGTTGACACGATGCTGATGCGCGTATGCTCGTTCGTGCCGCTGACGTCGCCGATGTCGATGTTTACGCGTATCGCGATGAGCGAGGTGCCCGTCTACGAGATAATAATATCGGTGTCGCTGCTCGCCGCGTCCGTCGTCGGCGTGGGATTCGCCGCCGCGAAGATATACCGCCTCGGCGTGCTGCTCTACGGCACCCCGCCGAAGTTCTCCGCGATAGTGAAGGCGCTGAAGAAGTGATTAAAGCCGGGGGAAGGAAAAATTCTTGAAAGAATTTTTCCTTCCCCCGAACCCCCTTGTTTTCAAGAATTTTTATGGACTTTTTTACAAAGTAAACGAAAATGCTTGTTTCGGAGATAGCTTAAGATAAACACTAATCGGTCCGCTTTTGGCGAAGGCAGCATTTCCTCACTGCGTGCGGAGCTCACACTTTCCGCTTTACGGAAAGTGTCGGAGGTTTGGAGCGTAAGCGACAAAACTCCTACCTTTCTACAAAAAGGGGTCCCTGAGTAAAGAAGTTTTCCTCGTTTATCACTTTTCAAGAATTTTTATTACAAGGGTTATTGTATGCTGTCACAAACGGGCACCGTGCCGTAGGCTTCGCAGTTTCACCTACGCGCTCCCTACTCGTGCGCTGACGGCGCGTCAAGTTTCAAACGCAGACACGACGTTTGGACGGCGCAATCGACATGCCGCGAGGGAGCTGTTCGCAGGAAGTGTTGGCGCGGTGTTCTTTTGGAGAGGGGGTTCGGGGGAGGACTTTTTCTTATGAAGAAAAGGTCCTCATCCCGTCCTATCTCTTTCTTGCGAGAAAGTCCCCCTTGTCAAAAATCTGTTCAAAGGTGTGAAAGACGTCACCACGTCAGGTGTGCAAAGGTAGCTGCCGGTGGGTACAGACTGTACATTGAACCGCGTGTGAGCAGTATCTCCTCACTTCGTTCGGAGCTACGACACGTTTCCGCTTCGCGGAAAGTGTGGGAGAAGTCAGTTATGGATACAGGTGAGCGTTTACGCAAAAAGTAAAAAAATACATAAATTTGTGAAAATCACTTGACAAATCACAGGTTTTGTGGTATAATATAGGCAGTCAAGGGAGATAAGGCGATTGCGGCGAGCCACTGTGCGCGTAGGTGAGGCTGGGAAGCCTTACGGCGGCAGTTCGCAGCTGACGCGACAAGTATAAAAACACGCAAAGTATGCCTGCGCCGGCTTGACACGAGATGTAAAATATGGTACTATCGTTCTTAGATGAGATGTATAAAATAAAGCTTGAAAAGAACTGATGCGCCGTGACGACCGCGCGCAAAACAGCCGAAACGGAGGAAAAGTTATGAACAGATCCGACATGCACGCAGCTGTGAATTATAACGCGGAACATCAGGGCAATCCGTATCTTCCGCTGTGGGAATATATCCCCGACGGCGAGCCGTATGTATTTGAGGACCCCGACAACTCCGGCAAGTACCGCGCCTATATCTACGGCTCGCACGATATGCTCAAAACCGAATACTGCGGCAAAGACCTTGTCGTGTGGTCGGCGCCTGTCGAGGACCTTTCGGACTGGCGGCGGGACGGCGTCATATTCGAGTCGATAGTGAACGGTTCGGCGGACACGCTATACGCCCCCGACGTCGCCCTTGTCGAGAAGGACGGCAAAAAAACATACTATCTCTACCCGAACACTCAGGCGTGGGGACGCAACTCGATGGTGTGCAGGTCCGACCGCCCCGACGGACGGTTCGAGGTCGTGAATTGGAAAGAGGGCAGCACGACCGAGACTGTGGGCGTGTTCGGCTTTGACCCCGCCGTCCTCGTCGACGACGACGGCGCTGTTTACGGGTACTGGGGCTTCACAGATTCGTACTGGGGAATGCTCGACGAGGGCAATATGTCGACGCTAAAGCCGGGCACGAACGCGCACAGGAATATCCCGAGCTATAATCAGATGAAAGCGCCGGATTATGATCCTGCGGATTTCAATATCTGTCAGGACGAAAACGTCGGCAAGTGGGGCTTTTTCGAGGCTTCATCGATAAGGAAAGTCGGCAACAAATATGTATTCATTTACAGTCGAAACGGACTTGAAAGCGAGCCGACGGGCAAGAATTACAGTCAGCTCGCATACGGCTACAGTGACAGTCCGATGGGGCCGTGGAAATGGGGCGGCATTATCGTCGATGCGGCGGGCGAGGTGATCCCGAACGGACGCGGCGGCTATGACCGCACGTTTTTCGGCGGCAACACGCACGGGAGCATCTGCGAGATAAACGGTCAGTGGTACATATTTTATCACAGAAATCTTCACACGTTCGCGCGTCAGTCGGTGGTCGAGCCGATATCGGTCGAGTGGGACGAGAAGCCGGTTTCGGACGGCGGCGAGGTGAGGATATCGACGGCGGAGGTCACCTCGGAGGGGTTCTTTATCGACGGGCTGAACCCGTACAAAAAGCACTCGGCGGGGATAGCGTGCTATCTGACTGGCGGCGCGAGGATCGCGCCCGCATACGAAGAAACGGTCAGGACTCTTCCGATAGTAAACGTCAAAAACGGCGTTGTCGCGGGGATAAAATATTTCAACTTCGACCTTGATGCGCCGTCCGACGGCAAAAAATCGCTCGAAGTGGAGATAAAGCCGCTCGGGGTGGACGCTTCCGTCGATGTATATCTGCGTCCTGCGTCTGCCGTCAACACGCCCGTCGAGCGCGACGGCGGCGGGAACATCGTTTCGGTCGGGGCAGGTAGCATAAAGCTCGGGACGATCACGCTGACCGAGAACATGAAGCAGGAGGCGACTGTGTTCAGACTGCCTGCGGACGAGATAAACAATCTCAGCGGACGGTGGGGCGTTTTCCTCGTCTTTAACGCAAAAAGCGACTGCGACATCTGCGAGTTTTACAGTGTCGGTTTTGTCTTCGGTTGAACCGATGCGAGCGGGATATAATGGCGAGCGGCAGTTTTCAAAAGCATAACGTCCGCGATTCGTATTTGTCCGCGTGTGCGTATAAGGACGGCTTTCTGCTCTCCGGCGACGGCGGCAGACTCGATTTTGTGAACGCGTCGGGAGAGTCGACGACGGTAAATACCGGCACGGATCGACCGCTTTACGCAGTATGCAAATGCTCGGACGGAGCGGTCGCGGCGGGAGAAGACGGCACATTGATATTTGTCGGCGGCAGCGGCGCGGTGCCGGTAAAAACGGGAATTACCGCAGATTTAATCTGCGCGTGCGAATTTCGCGGCAGTATTATTGTCGGCGGCGCGGACGGCAAAATATTCGCCGTCACGCGCGGCGGTGACGTGAAAGAGGTTTACTCGGGACCATGCAGCGTCACGGGCGTCGCGTCAAACGGCGAGCGGTGCATCGGCGTGACATCGGACGGCAAAGCGGTCATAAGCGAAAACGCCGATGCTTGGACGGAGTTCCCTTACGGCGAATATTACGGCGTCGCCGCCGAATTTGACGGCATAGCGTCGATCGGTGCCGGATTTTTCGCATACGGCATAGAAAACGGGAATACATTCGCCGTCACGACGCAGCTCGGCGGAGTATGGACAAAGCGCGACCTGAACGTCTACGACTACGGGCGCACGGTCGGTATAGGCGAAGCACCGATAACATGCGCTGCGTCATGCGGCATGCAGACAGTCGCGGGACTTTCGGACGGACGCGCGCTCGTTATGCCGGAGTGTCCGAAGTGCAATATTTTGCGAAATATTTCAAAGCATAAAATATACGCCGCCGCGTCAAACGGCGGAAGCGTCATCTTTGCGGGAGATGAGTACTTTTATAAAACCGTCGACTTCGATATTTTAAGACAGCAAAAAATAAGGCTTGAAAAAGCGCTTGAGATGGCGGACGCGGGAGCGGTAATAATCGACGTCAGGGACGAATACGATTACGCGATGTCCCGAATCGAGCAAAGCATAAATATCCCGCTTTACGGACTTGAGGACGCGCTCCGTGAGTTTTTCCCCGACAAAACGTCGCCGATAATATTCTGCTGTCGGAGCGGCGCGAAGAGCAGGGCGGCGTGCAGTATTTCAAAAGCCATGGGCTACACGGAAATATATGACCTCGGCGGCATCGCCGAAATCACAGAAAACGGAGGCAACCGAAAATGAACGAATCTACCGAAAAATGCGCTTACCTTGACGTTAAACTGACCGATAAGGAGCGCGCCGTCGACCTTGTGTCGCGGATGACAAGGGAGGAAAAATATTCCCAGCTCACAGCGATGACGGCGCCCGCTATCCCGCGTCTCGGGGTGAACGCGTACAACTGGTGGAGCGAAGCGCTCCACGGCGTCGCCCGCGACGGCGAGGCGACGAGCTTCCCGACAGGCCTCGGTATCGCGGCGACATGGAATCCGGAGCTTGTAAAAACGGCTGCGTCCGCGATGTCGGACGAGGCGCGCGAGAAATTCAACAGCCGTAGAAACGACCACGGGCTCAACTACTGGTCGCCGACGATAAACATGGACCGCGACCCGCGCTGGGGACGCGCCGAGGAGACGTACGGCGAGGACCCGTACCTCTGCGGCAGCATCGCGGAAGCGTTCGTGGGCGGATTTCAGGGTTACAACGCCGACGAGGGGAGATACAAGGCGCTCTCGACGGTCAAACATTTTCTCGCCAACAACAGCGAGCAAAACCGTCACAACGGCTCATCGAACGTAGACGAGCGCGACCTGCACGAATACTATATCGAGGCGTTCCGCCGTGCAATCGAGCGTGCGGGCGCGTCGTCGGTCATGACGTCGTACAACGCGGTGAACGGCGTTCCGATGTCGGTGAATAAGCCGATACTTGATGGACTGCTTCGCCGCACATGGGGCTTTGGCGGATTTGTCGTCACCGACTGCTCGGCGCTTTACGACGTCAGCTTCCATCACACATGGCGTCCCGACGGCTGGGGAGATAAGGTGTGGGGAGAAAAGGAGACGGCGGCGTATGCGATACTTGCAGGCATCGACCTCAACTGCGGCGTCATACTTGCGCCGCACACCGGCCGCGCCGTCGACGCGGGACTTCTCAGTGACCGTGACGTAGACAAAGCGCTCGTCAGGCTGTTTACGGCGAGAATGTCGACGGGCGAGTTCGACCCCGACGGCGGCATTTTCGGCGGCGGGCAGTACGCGGGCATGATACATTCGGAAGCGCATAAAAAGCTCGCAGAGGATATGGCGGACGAGGCTGTCGTCATGCTCGAAAACGACGGTATGCTGCCGCTTTCGGGAAATGTCAAAAATCTCGTTGTCATCGGCAGGCTCGCGGGCGAGGTGACGCTCGGCGACTACTCGACTGACGCGCCTATAAACGTCAGCACGCCCGTCGGCGGCATCACAGCCGCGCTTTTGCGTGCAAACCCCGACGCGAAGATAACGTATATCCCCGGCTCGGACAGCGGTTCGGGGCGGTTCCTCATGAATCTGAAAAATATTTCGCTTCTTGACGCTGCGGGCGATAAGATCGGCGAGATCGACCTCACGAAGTGCGCCGAGACGAGCGCGTGCCGCGTGGAGCGTGACGGCAATATCGGCTTCGCCTCTGCGGGCGGATGCCGGGTAAAGTTCAGCGCAGGCAGCATCGACTTCGGCAAAGCTGCAAAATTCTCGGCTCAGATGTCGGGAGACGGCGGCGTTCCGCCGACGCGTATCGAGATAAGAGCCGGCGACCCCGTCAACGGTCCGCTTCTCGGGACCGTTGACGGTGAGGGCAGCACGGGCGGCTGGAAAAACTACAAGAGATACGATTTCAACGCCGCGATTGGAGGCGGCTATACGTCCGAGGACATCTACATCGTCATGACAAAGGTCCCGACGTCGGTGGAATTCTCCGAGCAGGAAAAAGAGCAGATACGCTCCGCCGACGCAGTCATGTTCTTTGCTGGAACGAGACCCGGCGAAAACGGGTACTTCGAGGAGACGGACGGCTACACGCTCGATCTGCCGAACAGGCAGTCTGAGATGATAAACAGAGCGGCGGAGCTGAACAAAAACATCGCGGTCTACATCCAGGCTGTCAGCGAGGTCAACGTCGAAAAATTCCGCGACAGCGTGCGCGCGATACTGTGGTCGACGTACAACGGCCAGGCGCAGGGAAATGCCGCCGGAAGGATACTCTTCGGCGAGGCGAACCCGAGCGGCAAACTGCCGTTCACGTGGTACAGGTCGGTGGACGATCTTGCCGACATCAAGGACTACACGATACGTCCGAACGCGGAAACCAAGGGCAGGTCGTACCAATATTTCACCGGAGACGTCGCATACCCGTTCGGATACGGTCTGTCGTATGCGAAGTTTGAGTATTCGAACCTGAAGATCAGCCGCGGCTCCGTCACGCCGAACGACAGGATAATGGTCACGTTCGACGTCGAAAACGTCGGCAAAACGTGCGGCGGCGAGGTCGCGCAGATGTATGTCGTATCTCCGAACGCGGAGGAAAACGAACGACCGAGAAAACGTCTCAAAGGATTCACAAAGATCTTTATCGAGGCGGGCGAAAAAGCGAGCGTAACACTTGAGCTTGACTGTGCCGATCTTTGGTACTGGGACAGCGAAAACGCATGCGAGACGTTCGACGAGGGAAAATATGTGATCGAGATCGGCGCGGACAGCAGAGCGTGCGAAGCTATGAAAGCAGAGTTTGAGCTGAAAGGCACGCTCAAAAAGCAGATTTACGCAGTCACGGCGATACCGAACGGTCACGTCATGAGTCTGTCGAAAAACGAGCGGCTCAAAACGGAACTGACGGCAAGCTGTAACGACCAGAGCTTTGTCGATTTGAAAACAGTAGCGGTCGGATTCTCCGTCACGGACGAGTCGGTGGCGACGGTAGATGAGACCGGCGTCGTCACGCCTGTCGGCGAGGGCATCGCGACGGTGACCGCGTCCGTTACATTTGACGGCAGGACCAAGACCGACAGTTTCGCCGTCAAAGTTACGGAGTGAGCGACGGAGAGGTGCGAGTGCCCGCAGTACCGTAGTTCGGCGACATCGTAGAGTGCAAATCAAAAGTTAAAGAGGGAGCCTCCTAAAAGAGGCTCCCTCCCGACTTTTGCACACGCGCTGTCGAGGACTTGCACGTGCCGTTTATCTGCTCACGCTTCGCACGAGCGCGGCAGCGTCGTCATGATCGAGGAAGTACGGCGATATGCCGACGTAGACTTCGCCGTTCACGTTTATGATGAACGTGCTGCCGTCGAGACGCTCGTAGAGCGCCTCGTCAAACTCGTCGGGCGAATATATGCGGTCGCTCTTCGGCTCGTAGTCCATGACGAACACGACGAATTCGCTGCATACCGGGGCCGGCACCTCGTATTCTTCCGTTAACGGCGCCGTCGGCATCTGTATGTCTTCATTCGCGTAGCAGACGCGCAGCATGTGGTACTTCGTGCCGTCTTTCATCTCTGTTTCGTATAAAGACGCTTTTTCAAACATGTATCCGTCCGGCAGCTCGTCGGGCAAATACCTGCCGAGCTCGTGCGCGTACGCATCGTCCTTGCTTATGCCGTCCAACGTCGCGCATGCGACGTTGTCGAAGCTCTCATATCCCGGGTACACGGCGATGCTTTTCATCACGTCGACCTCCCCGTCCACGCCTGCCGGACGCTCGGGTGCAGCGTTGCCGCCGCCTCCGTCGACTTTATCCGTGCCGTAGAGGATTGCGTCGCTGCCCGTGTCGCCGGCGTCATCTCCGCCGCGTTCGCCGACCGTCATCGCTGCGACGCCGACGACCGTCGCAATGCACAGGCACGCTGCCGCAGTCGCCGTCCATAAAAGGTGCGCAGAGCCTTTCTTTACGCTGTATTCCGCCGCGTCCTCGATGTATCGGTCCCCGATATTTCCCATCGCGTCCGAAAATTTCTTTGTTTTCTCCGTCATATGTTGACTCCTTTCTCCGTCAAAAATTCCCTCATGCGTTCGCGCAGCCTCACGAGCCGCACGGACACGTTTTTCACCGTCAATCCCGTCCGTTTCGCGATGTCGCGGTACGAATCCGAGAACCAGTAACGGCGCATGAATACGGTTCTGTTCTCCCTGTCGAGCGAGTCGAGAAATTCCTCTATCAGCCGTGCGAGCTCGCATCTCTCGACTTCGTCCTCGACAGTGTCCGCCGACGGCAGAAACGGCTCTATCTCCTCCATCGCGTCCGCGTATTCGCATGCGCGTTTTCCCGCCGTGTTTTTCTCGTACCGCTTGAGCGCGAGATTGCGCGTTATCCTGCACACGTATGCGCGCAGCGGGTCGGGACGCTCGGGCGGGACCGTGTTCCAAACGGCGAGATATGCGTCGTTGACGCATTCCTCCGCGTCCTCGCGGCTGTGTGTGACGTTGTAGGCGACGCTTCTGCACAGTGCGCCGTATTTGTCGTCGAGCGCGCGTATCGCGTCCTCGGACCGCGACAAGAACATCTCGACGATCTGCCCGTCGTCGGGTCGACGGCCGCTTTCATTTGCTTTATTGTTGTTTTTGTTCCGCATCGATGCTTTCACGTTGACTGACCGCCTCCTTTCACCTTATAACTACGGTTTTTCGCGCGAAAACTACGGCGCGGGTGAAGTTTTTTTCGGAAAATGAGCAAAAACGCAAAATGCGGGACGGAGTTAATATCCGTCCCGCACAGTCGCGTAAGATCTTGAAATGTCACTTTGATTCGGGTGTGAACAGTTTTTTTATGTTTTTGACGAGCGAAAACTCGCGCGTGCCGAGTATATATGCGACGGTGCTTATCGCTATCGCCGGCAGCGGGATAAGAATGAACGCGAACGGCGTGACCTCTCCTATCGTCGCCGCCCCCGACCAGCCGAGCATGACGCCCCAGTACATGGCCTGTATTATCGCCGCTATCATCTTGGCGGAGCCCGATATGCCGCCCGCCCATTCGAGCGCAGGTCCGTTTTCCGCGCCGAGCAGTCCGAACACGAATATAAATACGGCAAGGAGTATATTCAGCGCGCCCGCGCAGAGCGCGATCTTGGCGCCGCGCCATATGTCGAGCTTGATGCGTCCCGCGTCGGCGCGTATCTTGTCGCGCTGCCCCTCTTCCTTTATCGCCATGTAGTCGATGTACATATAAAACAGTATCGAGAACACGCTGACCCATATCATGCATGTGCGGCGCACGACGCCGTCGCCGTTCGCCATCGAGACGTCGAGCGCCGACGCCGCCATCGACGTCATCAGTCCGAACACGGTGAGCCCGATCTGATTGAGCACAAGACGCCATATGAGCCGTCCGTTTTTATCCATAAATTCGCGCATTAAAAACGCCTCCGCAGCTTATTATCCTTTTCTATGGTAATTCTATACGATTTCACGCAAAATATCAAGTCCAAAGACGTAAAAAATGCCGCAGGCGGCAAATTTGTTGTTTACATTTGCGCAGAAATTTTGTATAATACCATATATGGCAAACGATGCCGCTGAAAAGTACGGAACGGAGGTGACTGATGTGGCGCTCGATATGCGAGATCTGCCCGCGCAGGTGCGCGAGTTCGCTTCATATAAAAGCATAACGCAGGGATGCTCTCCTAAGACGGTCGAGGAATACTGTCTCGATCTGCGCACGTTCTTCCGCTACATAGTCGCCGACCGCGAGCGCATGAGTCTCGACGACGAGACGATGGAGAATATCGACATCAGCGGCGTCGGCATGGACGTGATAAGCGAGATCACGACGGCGGATATATACGAGTTTTTCAACTACGTCAACGGCACGCGCAAAAACGGCGCGTCTGCGCGGGCGCGCAAGCTGTCGGCGATAAAGGCTTTTTTCAAGTACATGACGGCCAAAACGCACAGGCTCGAGGTCAATCCCGCCGCCGACATAGAGTCGCCGAAAAAGAAAAAGTCGCTGCCGAAGCATCTGACGCTCGACGAGAGCATCGACCTGCTCGACGCGGTGAAAAACGATCCGCTCTGTAAGACGAAGGAGCGCGACTACGCCATAATAACGCTGTTTCTGAACACGGGCATGCGCCTCTCCGAGCTTGTGGGCATATCGTTCGCCGACATCGACCGCGAGCTTCGCTCGCTGCGCGTCGTCGGGAAAGGCAATAAGGAGCGCATCATATACCTGAACGACGCGTGCCGCGACGCGCTCGGCGCGTATCTGCCTGTTCGTCAGGCGCAGCAGCCGAAGCCGGGGCACGAGGGCGCGCTGTTTCTGTCGTCGCAGAACAGACGAATAAGCAATAAGACGGTGCAGTGGCTCGTGGGCAAATATCTCGGCGAGGCGGGACTCGAATATAAGCAGTTTTCGACGCATAAGCTGCGCCATACGGCGGCGACGCTGATGTATCAGTCGGGACACGTCGACGTGAGAGTGCTCAAGGAGATACTCGGTCACGAGCAGCTCAACACGACGCAGATATATACGCACGTCTCAAACGAGGGCATGGAGGAGGCGGTCGCGGCGAACCCGCTCGCGAATGTTCCGGCGCCCGTAAGACATGCGCTGCCCGCCGTGCCGCGCGACGATAATGAAGCAAGCGGCGGCGAGTCCGCGCCGAATGTAAAAAAGAGAAGAAAAGCAAAATCGAGCATCGAGGAGAACGGTAAATGAAACATAAGCAAGTCGAAAAGCATCCGGTCATAGGTCATCCGAAGTCGAAGGACGTCATAACTGTCCCGAACCTTTTGAGTCTCGTGCGAATAATACTTATCCCGTTCATGATATATATTTATCTCTTTCAGAAGGACTACATACTCGCCGCGTGCGTGCTCGCGGTGTCGTATGCGTCCGACCTCGCCGACGGCATAATCGCGCGGAAATTCGACATGGTGTCCGACCTCGGAAAGATACTCGACCCGCTCGCCGACAAGCTGACGCAGGCGTCGATGCTCGTGTGCATCTCGATTGGGCACAAGTACGGCTGGGCGCTGTTCGCGCTTTTGTTCGTGAAGGAGATAATGACGGCGCTGGCGGGATATTTCGCCGTCCGCAGAACGGGCGTCGTATCGGGGGCGAAGTGGTACGGCAAGGTCTGCACCGTCGCGCTCAACGCGATGTTCGCGCTGCTCTTGTTCATACCGATACCGGCGGAGGCGGAGCTGACGGTGATGATAGCGTGCGGAGCGTTCATGATAGGCTCGATGGTGGCGTACGTGCTGTTCTTCACGAAGCATTACACGAAGAACGACAAATAACGGCGTAATGATACATAAAGCAAAAAAGGGCAAAAGCCCTTTTTTGTTTATGTATCGCGGTCACGGCGACGCGTCAGCATCGGGGGTGCGGCGTTCTGCTGTCAGAGGGGAAGTCGTGCGCATTTATGTGACATTTGCTTCTAATGGGTTTTGCATCATCTCGGCAAATGAGGATTTACCCCTCGAACGCATACAGATTGCCAAGTGGGATAGAAAAACCTAATGACTGATACATTTTGATGTCGCAATCCGCACATCCGACTGTGAGAGAACCCACGCCGCTTTCTTGATAAGCAAATCTGACTAATTGTCTTGCGATTCCCCTGTGCCGATATTCCGGAACAATGTAGAAATCTTCAAACACGCCTCCCGTTTGGTAGTTAAATGTGGAATAGGCTTTTGTGATGGAGCAGCAGGCAATCAATCTACCCTCATCAATACACCCGTAAAAGATTATTTGCCTCTTTCTAATAGCCTCAGATATGCTGTCAAAATCCTCATCCGTAGGCGGCTCTTCTCCAATTTCCTGTTTGTAACCTGTGTGAAGCACTTTAAGTCCGTCCATATTGTCATTCGTTATACGAATATATTCCATTTGTTCTCTCCATTTCAAGTGTCGATTTGTCGAACAGTCGCCCACTCGGCATTTCCCATTATACCACCCAAATGTGAAGAAATCTACTGCTCGTTAAACGGTTGATCGAATTTATTCCGAAGTTTCTGCCTGCCTCGAACAGAAAACGCTCCGGCGAATTTACTCACCCGGAGCGGTTCCTATCCGATGTCACGGCTCGCAAAATAGCGCGAGTCTTTTTTATTTGCATATCACGTTCACTCCGCCGCGTCAACCTCGGGTGTGAATCGACCGTTCATGCGCAGAAACAGCGCCTCCCCCTCCATTTTCGGGCGCAGCTGCGTCATGTGCGTCGCGAGGATATAGAAAACGCCGCGCCGCGACAGATAGCGGAGTATATGCGACAGTCCGTCCGCGCCCTCCTCGTACGACGTCGACTGGAACGTCTCGTTCAGAATGACGAGCGCGCCGGACGCGGCGCCGTTCACGAGCGTCGACATCTCGCGCACCTCCTGCTCGAATCTGCCCGCGTCGTTAAACTCCTTTTCGCCCTCCGCGAACTGCTCGGAAAACGATGTGTATATCCGCAGCGCCGCATCGCTTGCGGGGATAGGCAGTCCCGCCTGCGCGAGAAGCTGCGAGGTCGTAAGCGAGCGCAGAAACGACGTCTTGCCGCTGCCGTTTTCGCCGTAAATTATGATGCCGTTTGTGCGCTCGGGCACCGTGAACGTGTGAGGCACGATGTCGGCCGCGTCGTGCTCTGTGAGCAGCGCGACGTCGTAGAGCCCCGTGAACAAATGTGTGCTGCCGAACTCAGGGAAAACGAACGGGACTTCCTTCCGCGTTAGGAACGCGGCGTACTCGACCGCCGCCTCGTAAAACAGCAGCTCGTGCCCGATGTCGGAGTAGCGGTCGACGATCTCCTTTATGATGCTGTCGGTCACGTTGGCGAGCTCGGCGAACGGCGTCGGCATGAGTTCTCCCGTCTCCGTCTCGGTCGGGGAAACGCTCTCGCATCTGTACGACTCGACGGGTTTTGAAAACAGTCGGCGGCGCGTCCGCGTCTCCGGGTCCGTTATCTTCACATATCCGCCGTCGATGAGTTCGGCGGCGCATATTTTGCCCGTGCCGTCGAGCGTCACGCGCATGTTGGCGGGACCCGATTCCGCGCATCGCTCGATATCGCCGCATACGGTGACGAGCTTTTCAAAGCTGTCGCCGGCGGTGCACAGCTTCAACTCTGACAAAAGCGCGCGCAGCGCCTCGGATGTCGGACGGTACGATTCGAGCGTGTCCTTCATGTCGCGCACGACGTAAAGGAGCCTGCCGAGCGTCGACGCGCTGAACGAGCACCGTTCGCGCGCGTCGCGCACCGCCGATCTTTTCGCGTGCGCGCCGCCGAGCTTCGAGCGCTTGAACGCGTTCCACGACGAACGTATGTCGTCGAGCTGGCTCGACAGCGTTTTCATCGACGACAAAAGTCCCGGATGCGATATGAAATCGCGCGCCGCCGCTTGCCTGTACGCGATGTCCTCGACGTTTATGAGCGGATGCGATATCGCCTCAACGAGCGCGGCGCACGCGCCCGGCGAGCGCACTATCTGCGGCAGCGACAGATCGAGCGAGAGGTGGTAGAGCGTGCGCTCGCCGACTGTGCCTGTCGGCGCGGACGCGCCTTTTTTTGCGAGCAGATACTGTCCCATCACACATCTCCCCCTTCGAGCGACTCGCGGTCAAGTCCGTATTTTTTGAGTATATCGCGTGCGAACGAGCTTTTGTTCGTGCGCCTGCGCTCGATTTTGAACGTGCGTGCGTTGTCCTCTCCCGCAACGACGGCTTCGAGAAAGTCGAAGTGCTCCGCCGACTCCGTGAGCTCGTGAAAATGCGTGACGAATATGCCGAAGAACCCGCGCTCCTTCATGCGCCGCCCCGTGTCCTCGGTCAGCGAACAGCCGTATTTGTCGTTCGTGCCGCTGTAAGTCTCGTTATAGAGCAGGAAGCTGTCGCTGTCGGCGGAGTCGAGCATGGACGCGACGCGTCGTGCCTCGTCCTCGAGCCTGCCGCCCGAAAGAAGCCTTTCGTCGGCGGGGAAGTGCGTGCGGACGTCGCGAAACGGGTAAATCTCCGCGTCGGAGGCGAATATGGGCGCGCCGGCGAGGAATAGTATAAGATTCGCGCCGACGCATCGCAGATACGTCGTCTTGCCGCCGCCGTTTGCGCCGACGAGAAACGAGAATGCGCATTCCTCGGTGAAGTCGATGTCGTTCGGCACGATGCGCGGCGCGTTTTTATAAAGAAGCGTGACGTCGCAGGCGCCGCGCGCCGTATATTTTCTCGTCGCAGACACGCGCGGAAAGCACACGGGAAGTCCCGCTTCACGCGCGCGCGATAAAAGTCCGCATATATCGAGGCAGAACGACACCTGCGGCAAAAGCTGCAATATGTCGTCGAGCGGCAGCTCGTCATACGGGACGAACGCGGTGCGCGCCTCGCCGACCGTATCGGCGAAAAGCGCGCAAAACGGCGCGTCGACGGCGGGACTGA
This sequence comes from uncultured Clostridia bacterium, assembly GCA_947586625.1. Taxonomy (GTDB): domain Bacteria; phylum Bacillota; class Clostridia; order Oscillospirales; family CAG-272; genus DTU064. The sequence goes on from CANPXS010000013.1 coordinate 21,113, forward strand.
CCTCGATGCCGTTCGGATGCGTGCGCATACGCGCCTCCGTCTTGCCGACCGCAAATCCGAGCGCGTCCGCGCACTCGCGCACCGTTTCTTCAAACGGCACGCTGCCGTAGTCGGGCGCGAGCCACGACTTCTCGAAAAACGACATATCGAACACATTGACGCGCGAGAGCGCGTCCTTCGCCTTTTGCGCGGCGTCGTCGATGCGTGACATCGCCTCTGTGCGCTCGCCGCCGCACCAATAGTCCGCGAGCGCGTCTGTGAGCGTGCAGCCGCGAAGCGTCGGTATCGCGCGCCATGCGTCGACGAGGCGCTCCTCGAGCGCGGCGAGCAAAAACAGCTTTTCACTGCCGACCGACGCGTGCTTATACTGCGAGCGCAGCTTTGACAGCGCGCGCAGCCTGTCGGCGAAGTCGGACATTTTGTCTCGCACACATTCGTCGCCGAGAAGGCGGAACAGCTCCTGACGCAAAAGTATCACATCTGCGCCGCACGGATGCGTCAGCATGTGACACGTGTCGTCGGACAAGAGCTTCGTGAGCTGCATATCGGCGACGGTGGCGAATGGGATCGAGTGCTGCAAATCGCCGCGAAGTAAAGTCGGCGCGTTCATGACGTCCTCCCGTTTTGCTTGATACATACTCTAACTATACCATTTTCGCCGCGCGATTGCAAGCGCCGATTATGCAAAAAAGCGGAGAGACAGAACGTCTCTCCGCTGAAAAGTCAAAGATCAAATTGTATATTTAAGAAACGACCCGCCGCGTCTCACTCGGCCGTCTGTGAGGCGTCTTCGCCGCCCTCCTTCGGCTCATAGAAGATATCTATGATCTGCCGTTGCAGCGCGTCCTCGTCGGCGTAGAACTCCATGTGCTCGCTGTCGCCTACCATCGACTCGCCCTTGATGGTATCGATGCCGATGAACTCGTATTCGTCTATGGCGTTCAGCAGATCGGAGAGCTGCGTCGCAGTACAGTCGGAGAGCATTTGATCGGACAGACTCGTTATAAGATCGAACCCGAACATCGGATCCGACGCTATCGCACTCTTCGCCTGCGTGTAGAATCCGTTCAGATACTGGCGTTGACGCTCCATGCGGTGACTGTTCGTGCTGTTGTCAAGACCCTTGCGCGCGCGGACATATGTGAGCGCATGCTGACCGAACAGCGTTACTTCTTCTCCGAGCACGAGCGTGTCGTCGATGCCGGAAAAATCGTCGAGGACTTTAACTGTCACGCCGCCGACCTTGTCGTTTATTTTCTGAACCGCGTCCATAGTCAGCGAAACGTAGTGGTCGATTTCCGTACCGTACAGGTACGTCGATACGGCTCGCACCGTGTTCTCGCAGCTGTCGGTCTTGCCGCTGCCGTACGCGTACGCGACGGCAAGCTGCGCAACGGTGCTGCCGACGATCTCGCCGTTGAAGCCGAGAATGTCGACGGAAGACATCGAATCGCGGTCGACATGGATCGCGCGGATAGTTTCGTTTTTATCGTCGATAACGAGCAGAGCAAGAAAGTCCGCCCGCGCATAGTTATTGAATGAGCCCTCCGCGGACCCGTCATTGTCGCTCGTCGTGTCTATGCCCATAACGAGGAGCGTTCGAATGTTATTCTTCAGGTAGTACCATTTGCCGTCAAATCGAACCTTATAGCGGTCGTCATATGAATCGGTACCGTCGGCGATGTTGCCGGTGCCTTCACCGTGGGACGGGTAACCATCCTGCCGGTCCTCCCAAAAGTGAAGGACCAGCAGGAGACCCGCGAGCACGAGCGCAACTATCGCCGCTGCCGCGATCATGCGCGGCAGCATCTTCTTAGTTTGCTTTTGCTCTAATGTAGACATTAGTCCTCGTCAGCCTTCTTACGGCCATAGCAGAGCACGACGATGCCGGCGATGCCTGCTGCAACTGCTGCAGCTGCGAGAGCTACGGGAGCGGACTCACCCGTTGTCGGGGAATCCGGAACCTGCGTGGTCTCGGTGCTTACAACAACTGCGAAAGGTGAGAAGTTGCTTGCGGAGAAGGTAAGAACACCGTTCTCAACCTTTGCATCCTTAACTACTTCCCATGCGCTACCGGTGTAATGCAGCAGAGCTACGAAATTCTCGAACGAGTCAGACTTGAGCGAGATCGTGAGCGTGCCGTAGTTGTCGCCCTCAACAGAAATGTCGAAGAGATCGCTGATAGCGAGATCAGCAGTCTTGACACCCTGCTCAGCAGCAACCGTAGCGATGTCGGCGCTGAGAGCGGCTACGTCAGCAGCGGTTTCGATGCTTTCGTAAGCGGCCTTCATCTCAGCCTGAGCGGCCTCGGAGAGAGTGCTCTGCTCGCCGCTTGCAACAACCGTTACAGAACCTTTCCACTCGGGATTCGAGCTTGTGGGGGTTTCTGCAACTGCGGGAGCTTCAACAGCGGAAATGCTTCCGACGAAGTTGTCAGCGAAGACTGACGTCATCATCGAGAAGACGAGCATCACCGATAATGCGATTGCGAAAAAGCCTTTTTTCATACGTATTAACTCCTTTCTGAAAGATTTTAATTAAACGGATCGCTCCGAATAATTAACAAAAAGTAAGTATGACGGGAATGTCCCTACGAAACGATTTCGATGAGCTTTGCAAGAACGATATAGCGCTGTTTGTTCGTGCCCTGCAGGCACGTAGACAAAACAAGTATGTTGTCGTCTTCGCCCACCTCAACGGATCTGTCGATCTTTGTGCCTAAACTCTTTGTCGCATATATCACCTTCAGGAACTTGTCGATCTGACTCTTATCCTTGAAGTCCTTGTATTTGTACATTATGTGCTCGGTGCCGTACGGGACGGCGGCAAACACGATATAGTGGAGCTCGCGGTCGGGAAGATAAATTATGAGTTCCTGATATTTTTCAAACGTCTCGTCGTCGGAGTAATACTCCTGGAGCCTTCCGAACATGCCGCCGGAACGCAGCCTGTGACCGTATATTATCGTGACCGGATCAGTATAGTCGAGACCGTTGTGCGTATGCTGGGTAAAAAGCGTGCCGTCGGTGTCATGCTCGCCGTCGATATTGAGCCTCAGATAATGCTCGTCCTCGGTCGGATGCTGCACGACGGGATACGAAATGTCCGTGCCCGGTATCTGGAACCACGAATATATGTCCTCGCATCTTTCCTTCAGCGTGACAAAATCAACGGGCGACACATATTCCTCTTTACTAGCCGTCGTCTCGCCGCCGGACGTTACAGCATCGGTATCAGCGATCGTGTCCGTGCCGCCTGTCGGATCGGTCCCGACATCGGGGACGATGCTTTTGTCGGCATTCCTTGTGTCCGTCGGCCCGCCAACGATATTAAGATCATGCTTGCGGGGGATCAGCATGACAACGAACACGACGCAGAGCAAAAGACATAAAACGCCCGCGATCAAGTATTTCTTGTTCATCTCATGACCTCCCGAACGGACGGGGAAACGATGTGCGCCGAATCAAAACCGATATGCGCGTCACTCCGCGTCCGTGTCGGACTGATAATATTTGTAGTATTTGCCGTACTTTCCGTATCTGCCGTACTTTCCGTACCTGCCGTACCGCTTGTGTTCTTCCTTAACGTCGTTCATCTGTATGCCGAGTATCTTTGCGTCGGCGAGCGTCAGCGACCTTATGCAGGAGCGAAGCTCTTTGCGCTCCGTGTAGTTCTCGCGCACGACGACTATGATGCCGTCGAGCACGGGCGACAGTACGAGCGCGTCGGAGACGATGTTGACGGGCGGAAGGTCGACGATGATGAAGTCAAACTTTGTCGACAACACACGAAGAACGACCTGCATCTGCTTAGATGCGAGCAGTTCGCTCGGATTCGGCGGCAGATCGCCGGCGGTGATTATCCGCCAGTTTTCATTTACGCCGGACGATTTGACGAACATGCCGAGGTCGCCGCTCGGCGACACGAGTATGTTCGAGAGTCCCGGCGATCCGGGCATCTCCATTTTGCTCGCCACGGACGGCAGTCTCATGTCGCCGTCTATGAGGAGCACGCGCTTGCCCATCTCGGCGAGCGTGTACGAGAGGTTTATGGAAGTTGTGCTCTTTCCTTCGCCGCGTATCGAGCTCGTCACGCCGATTATGCGGCACCTGCTGCCCTCGCTCGGCAGCGCGAACATTATATTCGTGCGGAGCAGCTTATATGCCTCCGACGCGGTAAAATTCAGATTCTTATGCAGCGTCCTGCGCTGCTGTTCTATACTCTGTATCTTTTCGTTCTTCTTCGCCATTACCCGATTCTCCGTCTCTGTTATGCGTCAAGATCAGTGGTAGTAGTAGATCTGCGCCCGCCGTATCTGCTGTAATACCCGTATCGCGACGATTCTTCGTCAAGCAGCTCCGGCACCTTCGCGAGTATCGGTATATCGTAATTCTGCAAAATATAGCTGTCGTCGCGGATGACGTCGTCGAGCATGTCAGATACGATTATGACAGCGCACGCGAGCACGACGCCGATCACAAGACCTATAGCCGTATACTTCGTGATGCTCGGCGAGACCTTCTTAAGGTTGACGACAGCATCGTCCACTATCTTCATCGACGTGCCGTCGATGATATCTTTGACTCTTTCGGGCAGGACTTCTGATATCGTTTTTGCGATCTTTTGCGACAGATAAGGGTCGTCGGTCGTTACCGTAACCGAGAAGACCTCGGTGTTGTCGACGGCGCCCGCGTCGATCATCTTTATGAGTTCTTCATATGTAAGGTCGAGATCGGCCTTCTCTATGACCTCGGACATCGTTTTTCTGTTCATCAGAATGACGATGTACGTTTTGACGAGGCTCTGCGCCGCGCTGATCTCCGCCTGGCTGATGCTTATGCTCGCGCTGCCGAGCGAGATCGAGCTGGTGTTGACGTACACCATGATCGACGAAGAATACTGCGGTGTGATGAAGAACGCCGCTATACTGAAGCCGACGGCGCCGACAAGAATGCCCGCCAAAACGATTATCCAGCATTTTCGCCACAAAAGCGAGGCGATATGCAAAAGATCTATTTCTTCCGATTCTTCCGTGTTGTCCGTCTGTTTTAAGACTTTTTCCTCACTCATTACCCTTTGAGTTCCTTTTCAAATTTGAAATCCTGCTTATCGGGGGGTACTCGACAATGCCCGCGGTGTAACGCACGCCGCATTAAAAAAATTGAAAATCAACATACCCGATTTCAGTAATTATATCATGATTAGTCGTAAAAAGCAATAGTTAAAGCAAACAATTTTTAAGTACTTTAATGCAGCGTCGGTCGTATGATCCAACTATGGAAACAGTCAGAAAAAACAGTCTGTACGCGCTGTCGGCGGTTTTTTCGATATAGCCGATATATGCAAAAGAACCGCGCCGCGTATGCAATATGAATATGACCGCCGTTGCTTCGGCATTACCACACTTTTCGCGTAAGCGAAAACGTGTAGTAGCTCCGAACGAAGTGAGGAGATACCGGCTTCCCAGCCTCACCAATACGCACTGTGCTCGTGCGTTGACGGCGCGTCCAGCTTTAAATGCAGACACGACGCTTGGACGGCGATATCGACCCGTCGCGAGGGAGCTGTTCGCAGACTCTCCCGCTCAACCTACGAACATCTCTTTCCCTTAACTGCCTATATTATACCACAAAATCTGTGATAGTCAAGTACTTTTCACAAATTTATGTATTATTTTTTCGTTTTCGCGTAATCGCTCGTCCGTTGCCATAGCTGGGTGCTCCCACGCTTTTCGCGAAGCGAAAACGTGTCGTAGCTCCGAACGAAGTGAGGAGATACTGCTCACACGCGGTTCATTGTGCGATGCGCTCCCACCGGCAACTATCTTTGACTATCAGACGTGGTGACGTCTTTCACACTTTTGAATAGGTTTTTGACAAGGGGGACTTTCTCGCAAGAAAGTCCCCCTTGTCGAACCCGAAAGAGGCTCCCGTGTGTTCGTCGATGTTATCCAGTCGGCGGCAAAAAAGGCGACGGGGCGTAGACCGCGTCAACATATCGGCATAACAGCTCCCTCGCGACGTGTCGACTGCGCCGTCTAAGCGTCGTGTCTTCGTCGAACGATGGGAGCGTCGAGCATCGCACGAGCGCGGTGCGTGAACGTGAAGCTGGGAAGCCTACAGCGAGTTTCTATATTTGGACGGCGGCACGGTCACTTCGCGAAAAGCGTATGCCATGCATTATTTCCCCACCTTCGCTCTCACCGCGAGCGACGCGGCGGCAGCGACTGCACCATAGACGAATAAAAGCATCACACCGAACGTATACACACCGCCAATGGCGAGCTCCGCCGAACGCGTCCACAGCTCTCCTCCGGCGAGCGCGGCTGTGAAGTCCGTGTACCGCAGCGCGTCAAGCCCCATGTACACAAGCGCGTACGGCAAAAACGTCACGGCGGCGGAAATTATGAGCGCGGCTGGCAGCTTCTTTGTCAGATATGACGCCGCGCACGAAATATACGCGAGCGTGACTGCGGCGAGAATCCGTGTCGCGATAACGAGCGCGTGATACGCGCCGACAGAGACGGCGCCGAACGATGAATACCGCGATATCGACATGAGCGGCGCGGACAAAATGTCGAAATATCCGTCCGTGTGCGCGATGCCGAACGCGAGATCTACTACCTCGAACAGTACCGACAGCGACAGCGCTATGGCGACCGCCGCCAGCATCTTCGCACGGTACGCGATGCGCCTGCCGCGCTTAGTCGTGCGCATGACGGCGGCGAAATTGCCCTCCGAGCTTTTGCCCGAATAATCGGGAGTATGCATGCGGCAGAATATGAATATTATCGCGGCGGCGAGCCATATGTCGACGCCGCGACCGAGCAGACGCGCGATATCGCCCGTCTTCATTATCCACCCTTCAATGCCTGTCGCGCGCTTTTGCTCCGCAAGATACTGAACCGTTCCCTCGAGCCTGTCTATCAGATTCGACTCTGTTTTCAGGCTTCTGTATTCGTCGACAAATGCCTCGTACTCCTCCCCGGTCATATCCCCGGACTGCAGCTGCGTCACCGCATTGTTTGCATTGTCTACCGAAACGATATCGGCAATATAACCGTATCTTTCATAAAACCTCTGCTCTTTCCCGTCAGTGAGCGGGCCGAACCAATTTTCCGTTATATAGTCGTCGTACTTCTTTGATGCGGTGATATCAGCCTTTGTATAATATCGGTACGACGTATACGCGTGTAAAAGCAGCAGCACGGCGGTGAGAAGGACTGTCGGCATCGTCAGCAGCTTGCGGCACTCCCAAAGGAAAAGCGACGTCGTCATACATCCGCTGCGCGTCGATGTGCGGCTTTTGTCTGCCCGCATCTTTTCGGATTTGTGCGTGAAGCGGGGGATCAATACCTTACCGAATCCTTTGCCAGTGACGTGTCCCGCGCCGCGAACAGTCGACAGTATCGCCGTCGCCGCAGCAGCTGCGACGAGGACGACGGCAAACAGCACAAGACCGGTCAAAAGCGTCGAGCGGTAGTGACCGAGCGTCAAAATCTCGCTGTACTGCCCTATCGCCGACGAGGACGCAAGTCCGATATAATTGAGCCGCACCGCCGCGTCGAACGTGACAAAGTAGTTGACGATGAGGCTCAGAAGCAGCGCCGCGCCTGCGACGGCATATGTCACTATCGGCGAATATGCGATAACGGTCGCAAATGCGGCGATAAACGAAAACGATATCGCCAAAAGGCACCGAACCGCGAACAGCGCGAGCATGAATTCGCCGATAGTCATGATATACGGGCAATTCCAGTATGTTTCGATGCCGACAGACTGTATCGGCATCGACGGGGTCGAAAAGCCGAACATCGCCGTGCCGACGGCGAACGTAGCAAGCGTGAATACGGCCACGGCAAAAACATCGAGTATCATGAGAGCGGCGAGCTTTGAAAGCGATGTCTTGAGCCTGCCGCTTTTCGTCGAGCGCAGTATAGTCAAGGTGCCGCACGAGCGTTCGTGCAGGAATACGGCGCCCGACGCGAGCGTCAGGTAAACGTAGACGAACACCGACATCATGTCGAACGCGAAGAACCGCTCCCAGCACTCGCTCGGACGTATGCCCGAAATGTCTATATTCGCATGCGCTCGCTCAAAAAGATCGCGGAAGCGGTACTGATATTCGGCGGCGGGCGTGTCACCGCCGTCCCTCACCTCGATGCGGTGCAGATTCTGTTCGATCCTCAAAAGCACCCCGTCGAGGTACGCTTCATATCCCGCGCTGTCGGTCCATGAACCGTAATACCCGGCGAGCAGGTCGTAATCCGACATCGGCTCGCCGTCCGAATAGTAATATCCGAGCTTGTTCTCATACTCCGGCAGCGTCGACGCGTACTGCTCCGCACGCTCGTATGCGTCTTTCTCATCCGCGCCGCCGTCGACGAGTGCGTCATAGAAGCGCTTTTGCTCGTCGCGTATCATTTCGCTGTGCGCGATATATCCGTCCCATACGATATCGAGACTCGCCCTGTCGTCCCCGTATGTATCTATGATATCGCGCACCGCCGCGTCGACCTCATCGTCGCCGGATGAAGAAAGCGCCGCCGCGTCTTTGTTCGCAACGTAAAATACAGCCGAGCATATTATTACTGCCAACAGAAGCGATAACCAAAGATACCGCACGCCGAAGAGCTTTTTCAGTTCAAACAGTAAGAGCTTCATTCGGCTATATGCTTATATGGGTAAAGCGCCCGCCACTCGCCCGTCTCTATGTCGGCTAAGCATATGTACTCGGAGATCCTGCCCGCTTCTTCGATGTCCCGATACCGCTTGCCGCTGAATATCGCATATCCGTCGACGACCTCGAAATAATCTCCCTCACCGAGAATGCTTATGTCGACGCCAATATCCGAGTAGCATGTTGTGACCTCGCCGCTTTCGGGGTCGTATTTGTAGAGCGTTCCGCCGTCGCAGGTGCAGATGTCGAAAACATTTCCTCCCGTCGTACCGTCAGTGAAGGATACGCCCATATCCCTGAAATTCGTCTTTGTATAGTAGAGGTCGCCGTCATACGAATCGAACGCGATCACGTTTTCGTCGACGAGCCTCTCGCCGGAGGCGATGTCGGCGGCGTCAAGCATGTACACATCGGAAATAATACAGTCGCTGCTGTAATTTTTGCCGTCCGTTTCGTCGAACGCGCGGCATGCGCGCTCAAAATAAATGACTCCGTTATCGGCGCGCGCACGCAGTACAAATTCGGCATCATTCCTGAGCGTCGTCGGTCCGATATCGTATTCGTCCCGCATGTCGTCGAGCCCGAGCGAGCAGCTTCCTATCATATTTTCTTCCGTGATGTACCATACGCGTCCGTTCGTTATTCCTATCATGCGCGCTCCGAATCCCGGGTCGATTATCGTATATTCCCCCGTACCGATATCGACGACGCCGATATTGTTCCAGTAAGGCAAAAACCCGCTCCACTTTGATGTGAAATAAAGCTTTCCGCGGTACAGCCACGCGTTTGTTATCACGTTGACCGGGACGGTCGCGAGCTCTCTGACCTCTCCCGTACCGACGTCGTACTCCCTGATGTCCGTGACATAGCCGTGTGTTTCTTTGTCGTTTTCTTCGTCGTAATATGAGTCCGTGTGCCTTGCGAAATAGTATATGAGCGGCTGATCCCTGTACTCCGCGTCGACGACGAGTATTATGGAGTCCGACATCGACTCCGACGCCATCGGACAGCGGATGCTCTCGTGGTCGCACGTCGGGTCCTCGTGCAGGTAAAGAGCTTCGCCCGGACTGTCGAGGAGCACCTCGCCGAGCGTGCAGTTCGTCGTATGTATCGACGCAAAGATCACGCTGTAGCCCGTGTACATGTTCGTATTGTAGACGGTGTCATCCTCGTAGAACCGTTTGTATTTAGCGTTATTGACCTTTGGCGGGCCGTTTTCCGCCGTTTCCGCGCCGCCGCTCATGTAAACGTTGCTTCCGTTTGAATCGTCTGAATTGTCTGTTTCATCGGATCCCGGCACCGACGCCGTTTCGCACGACGATATGCATGACAGTACGATACCGCACAGAAGTGCCACTGCCGCACACAATATTATCTTTTTCATTTGTTCTCACTTCCTCGCTCGACGTTTATTTCTTTACACAAATATTGTATCATAAAAAGTTTTAAGAAGGGCGGAACAAACGCTTAAATTTTGTTTAACATTTGCATATCGCGTGAATATATGCATAAAATTCGATCCTGCGTGATGCTGCGTCGCCTGCACAGCGGCTTCACCACACTTTTCGCGAAGCGAAAAGTGTAAGACGGCTTCGAGTGTAACGAGAAGACGTTACACACACGTTTTCGCGAAGCGAAAAGCGCGCGTCCGCGCGGCGCTGCGCACTTGCGCGATGCGGCGATATGTGATATACTTGTCGCATAAGCGAAACGGACGGGGCGAGGCGGAAATGAAGGACATAATACTCGGCGGCACGAGGATAAAAAACGGCGTGATGCTCGCACCGATGGCGGGCGCCGCCGACTACGCGATGCGATTTGTCTGCCGCAGTCACGGATTGTCGTATGCGGTCACTGAGATGGTGTCGGCGAAGGCGATGATGTACGGCGACAAAAAGACGCGCCGTCTCGCCGCCATACGTCCTGACGATGTACCGCTCGCGGTGCAGATATTCGGCTCCGACCCGGACGCGATGGCGAATGCGGCGATCGCGATCGTGCGCGGCGCGGACGAGGACGGCGAACCGATGCCGGCGGCGATAGATATAAACATGGGATGCCCTGTGCCGAAGATAGTGAAAAACGGCGACGGGAGCGCACTGATGAAAGATCCCGCGCTCGCGCACGATATCGTCGCCGCATGTGCGCGCGCGCTCGACGGGACGGGAGTGCCTGTCACGGTCAAGATACGCGCCGGATGGGAAGCGAACAAGAACGCGGTCGAGATCGCAAAAACTGTCGAGGACGCGGGCGCGTCGCTCATCGTCGTCCACGGACGGACGCGCGAGCAGATGTATTCGCCGCCCGTGGATATGGAAATAATCGCGGACGTGAAGCGCGCGGTCGGTGTCCCCGTCGTCGGAAACGGAGATGTGCGTTCATACGATGACGCGGAGGCGATGATATCGGCGACAGACTGCGACGGGGTAGCGATAGGACGCGGCGCGCTCGGGAACCCGTGGATATTCGAGGAAATAAACGCGCACGCGGACGGACTCGCTATATCCCCGCCGACGACGGAGGAGAGGATAGCGGAAGCGGAGCGTCACGTCCGCATACTCGTCGGCGACAAGGGCATGCACATCGGACTGTTTGAGGCGCGCAAGCATCTCGGCTGGTACATACACGGCATGCGCGGCGCGCCGGCTGCCCGCGACCGCATAATGCGCGCTGTGACGCTCGACGAAATGCTTTCCGCGCTGCGGGAGCTTATCACCGACCGATGAAATTTTGAGGGGAGCTTTCAGAAGCTCCCCTCTTTTACGTATTTCTTTATCTTGCGCAGGTCGCGCAGCATCCGCACTGCGTCGCGGAGCGGATTTATCTTTGACTGCGACTCGCAGTGATTTATTATCTTCACCGGAAATTCGCGCATCTTGTACCCGATCTTTTCTGCGATAAGGAGCGCCTCGATGTCGAACGCCCAGCCGTTCGTTTTGCATCCGGCGAAGACTCTGCGCGCCGCGTCCCCGCGCCATGCCTTGAAGCCGCACTGCGAGTCGCTGTGACGGAACCCCGCCGCCAGCTTCAGGACGAGTATATATGTGCGCGACATGAGCTTGCGCAGGAACGTGTAGCCCGCATATCCCTCCGGGTCGAGGACGCGCGAGCCGATGACGACGTCAGCATCATGCTCCGCGTCGAGTATGCGGACCGCCTCCGCGATCTTGTCGGTGCCGTACGCGTTGTCGCAGTCGGTGACGATGACGATATCGCCGTGCGACGCGGCAACGGCGGTCCGCACCGCGGACCCCTTGCCCCTGTTGTCGGGATAGCCGACAACGGAGACGCCGCCGATACCGCATCCGCGGACGATGTCGCCGCAGCCGTCGCGGCTGCCGTCGTCGCAGAATATGACCTCCCAGTCGCCGGGCAGTATTTTTTCGCATGCGTCCGAAAACGTCGCGGCTGCCTCCGCCGCGATCGCGCTTTCGTTATACATCGGTATACAGACTGACAGTTTCAATTTATTTTTTCCTCTTTGTTAAAGAGTCTTTATTTTTTCAGCTTCATAACGGTCACGTCGACGTCGACCGTGACAGTGAGCGCCTCGAGCGAGAGCAGCCGCTCTGCCCCCTCGCGCGGCGTGCGCCAGCGGTACGGCGTCATTGAAAACAGCGCCGCGATGTGCTCGCGCCCGGCGACCTCCGCCGTG
>CANPXS010000014.1 GCA_947586625.1 uncultured Clostridia bacterium
CCGCGGTGCGTATCTCGTCGATGGCGGACGGAGCCTTTATCCCCGATGTCGACGAAAGCTCGTCGATGAGGGCGAAATCGTCGTCGCTGCGCGTGTCGCGTCCCGTCATAGCCGAGACGACGGAGCGCGCGAACTTGTACGGGCTCGCCGTCGACGCGATAACGGTCGGGGTCGTGTCCTTTGACGATGCTCTGTATTTGTCGCAGACGCAGGACGCGACGGCGGTGTGCGTGTCAATGACGTAACGGTCGATGTGCCACAGCTTCGATATCTGCTCTGCGACCTCGCTCTCGACGGCGCACCCGCCGACGAAGCCGAACTTGTCTATGACGCGGCGCTCCGCGTTCGTTATCGCGTATCTGCCCGTCTCGGACAGCGACTTCATGTAAGCGCTGTTCTCTGACGCATCGCCGCCTGTCGCAGAATATATGAGGCGTTCGAGATTGCTCGAAACGAGTATGTCCATCGACGGCGACGACGTCGTGTAAAAGCGGCGGTCGCGGTCGTAGACGCCGGTCTCGAAGAAGTCGGTGAGGACGCGGTTGTCGTTGGAGGCGCATATGAGCGTCTTTATCGGCGTACCCATCAGCTTCGCATAATGGGCGGCGAGGATATTGCCGAAATTGCCTGTCGGAACGGCGACGTTGATGAACTCGCCGTTCTTTACCGCGCCCGTGCCGACGAGATGCGCGTACGCGTATACGTAATATACGACCTGCGGCACGAGTCTGCCGACGTTGATGGAGTTCGCGGACGAGAACCGATATCCCGCGTCCGCTAACTTTTTCTTTAGCTCCGCGTCGCCGAACATGGACTTGACGCCGCTCTGCGCGTCGTCGAAGTTGCCGTGTACGCCGACGACGTATGTGTTTGCGCCGCGCTGCGTCACCATCTGACGCTCCTGCACGGCGCTGACGCCGTCCTTCGGATAAAACACTATTATCTTCGTGCCGGGCACGTCGGCAAATCCCGCCATAGCGGCCTTGCCCGTGTCGCCGGACGTCGCGGTCAATATAACGATGTCGTCGAGGACGCCGTTCTTCTTCGCCGCGACTGTCATGAGCCGCGGAAGTATAGACAGCGCCATATCCTTGAACGCGATGGTGGAGCCGTGATAAAGCTCGAGGAAGTAGACGCCGTCAGCGTAATGCATCTCGACGATATTTTCGTTGTCGAACTTGTCGTCGTAGGCGCCGTTTATGCACTCGGTGAGCTCGTCGCGGGTGTAGTCGGTGAGGAACAGCTTCATCACCTCGTATGCGACTTCCTTGTACGCCATCTTCGACAACTCGTCGAAGCCGACGTCCAGCTTCGGTATCTTTTCGGGAACGTAAAGCCCGCCGTCCTCGGCGAGCCCGCCGAGTATGGCTTTCGACGATGTTATCGCGGGACCGTGTCCGCGCGTGCTCTTATATAAAAGTTCGCCCATGTCAGTCCCCCAACAGCTTTTTCATCAGCATGTAGCCGTGCGGCTCGTAAATGCCCGTCTCGGACGCTTCGCGCTCGTTGTAATGCGCTATCTTTTTCTGCTCGCGCGTGCTGTCGTAGAGCACGAACGGCACGGGCGTGTTCGTGTGTGTCCTTATCGCGCACGGCGTCGGATGGTCGGGCATCATAAGTATGCGATACGGCTCGCCGGACGCGTCCATATCGCGCTTCAGCACGGCGAGCACGCGCTCGTCGATGTATTCGATAGACTTTATCTTGCGTTCGGGACTGCCCTGATGTCCCATCTCGTCGGGAGCCTCGATGTGGATGTAGACGAAGTCGTCGCCGTCCTCGAGAAGCGTCCTGACGGCAGCCTTCGCTTTGCCCTCGTAGTTTGTGTTGAGAGTGCCGTCCGCGCCGTCGACGATTATGACTCTCATGTCGGCGCCGTGCGCGATGCCCTTTAAGAGGTCGACGGCGGAAATCATCGCGCCGCGCTTGCCGGTCTTTGAATAAAAGCTTTCGAGCGACGGACGCGTGCCCGCGCCCCAGAACCAAAGCGAATTCGCCTTGCCCTTTCCCTCGGCGGCGCGTCTTACGTTTACGGGATGATTATTTAATATGTCGTAGCTCTCCTCCATCATGCGGCGGAAATCGGGATGCGTCGGAAGATACGCGCCGATCTCCTCGTCGAGATGGTCGTGAGGAGGGAACATGTCGAGAGTCTCGCCGCCGTGCCACACGGTGATGTGGCGGTAGCCGGTGCCGGTGTAGAAGCGGAATTTGTCGGAGTCGAAATGAGCGCGTATCGCGTCCATGAGCTCGTCTGCCTCTGCCGTCGTTATCTCGCCCGCGCTGTGGTCGAGGATAACGCGCTTTTCGTACGGCACATCGCCCTCTGTGACAGTCACTAAATTGCAGCGGAACACGACGTCGTCGTCAGCCATAGGCACGCCGACGGAGAGGGCCTCGAGCGGCGAGCGTCCCGAGTAGCTTTTTTCGGGGTCGTAGCCGAGCACGGCGAGATTCGCAACGTCGCTGCCGGGACGGAGCGTGTCGGGCACCGTTTTCGCCATGCCCATTATGCCCGCCGACGCGAGCGCGTCCATGTGGGGCGTGTTCGCCGCCTCGAGCGGCGTTTTCCCGCCGAGCGACGCGACAGGCTCGTCAGCCATTCCGTCGCCGAGAAGTACGATATATTTCACTTGCGGTTACCGTCCTAATTATAGTTGATAGTACATTATACAGCGTTTCGGACGATTCCGCAATACATTTTTTTACAGAATATATTGCCTGCAAATCGCTTACTTTTGTCGATTTGACAAAGCCGGAAGCCGAAGCCCGCATGAAACATCATATTCCAAAATAAGAATTATACGCCGCGCCGCCATGCATGTTGCAACATACCGCAGCGCCAAAAGCCGCGATTATATGTGCAAACAAACGATTTTTTGCAAGCGCGCAAAACAACGCTTGCATTTTTATTTAATGTTTGATATAGTAGACTCGGACGCCTGTAAAACGGAGCGCGCCGTCGGCATATAATGATGCCGTGGCGTGTCCGGAACGGGACTCCTACGTCACGTCATCAAAAATGTCGAACGAAAAAATGAGGAACGAAATGGAAGAAAAAACTTACGGAACCGTCGATACGCTCGAGGCTCTCGCCGAGACTATCGAACGCGTCCGCGCGGCGCAGAAGATATTCTCCGAATATACGGCGGAGATGGTGGACAAGATCTTCGCCGCGGCGGCGACAGCGGCAAACATGGCCCGCATACCGCTCGCTAAAATGGCGGTCGAGGAGACCGGCATGGGCGTCGTGGAAGACAAGGTCATAAAGAACAACTATGCGGCGGAGTATATTTACAACGCCTACAAAAACGTCAAAACGGTCGGCGTTATCGAGGAGGACCGCGCGTACGGCATACGCCGCGTAGCGGAGCCCGTCGGCGTCGTTTCCGCCGTCATACCGACGACGAACCCCACCTCTACCGTCATATTCAAGACGCTTCTCTGCCTCAAAACGCGCAACGGCATAATCATCAGCCCGCACCCGAGAGCAAAGAAATCGACTGTCGAGGCGGCTAAAATAGTTCTCGAAGCGGCAGTTAAAGCGGGCGCGCCCGAGGACATCATCGCTTGGATCGACTCGCCGTCGCTCGAAATGACGAGTACCCTCATGCGCGAATCCGATCTCATACTTGCAACCGGCGGCCCCGGCATGGTCAAGGCCGCATATTCGAGCGGCAAGCCCGCCGTCGGCGTCGGCCCCGGCAACACGCCCGCAATAATCGACGACACCGCCGACATAAAGCTCGCCGTCAGCTCGATCATACATTCAAAGACGTTCGACAACGGCATGATATGCGCGTCCGAGCAGTCCGTCATCGTACTCGACTCCATCTACGACGAGGTCAAGGCGGAGTTTGAAGCGCGCGCGTGCCACTTCCTGACAGCGGACGAGATAGACAAGGTCCGCGAGATAATTCTCGTCAACGGAACCGCCAACGCGAAGATAGTCGGTCAGACGGCGGAGACGATAGCGGAATTCGCCGGCATCAAGGTGCCGGAGGGCACTAAGGTGCTGATAGGCGAGGTCACATCCGTCGACAAGGCGGAGCCGTTCGCGCACGAAAAGCTGTCGCCCGTGCTCGCCATGTACCGTGTCTCCGGCATAGACGAAGCGTTCGACTATGCGGAGCGCCTCATCGCCGACGGCGGCTACGGTCACACCTCGTCACTCTACGTCGACGAAGTCAACGAAAAGGAAAAGATCGAGCGCTTCTCGCACAGAATGAAGACGGGACGCATACTCGTGAATACGCCGTCCTCGTTCGGCGGCATCGGCGACATCTATAACTTCGCTCTCCCGCCGTCACTGACGCTCGGCTGCGGCTCATGGGGCGGAAACTCCGTCTCGGAGAACGTCGGCGTCAAGCACCTGCTCAACATCAAAACGGTCGCGGAAAGAAGGGAAAACATGCTCTGGTTCAGATGCCCCGAAAAGGTTTACATGAAGAAGGGCTGCCTGCCCGTGGCTCTCACCGAGCTCAAATCCGCGCTCCACATAAAGAAGGTCGTAATCGTCACCGACAGCTTCCTTTACAGAAACGGTCATACGCGGCCCATCACGTCCAAGCTCAATGAGATGGGCATCCCGCACATCACGTTCTTCAACGTCGAGCCCGACCCGACGCTCGCATGCGCTAAGGCGGGAGCAGAGGAAATGATAAGATTCGAGCCCGACTGCATAATCGCGCTCGGCGGCGGCTCCGCTATGGACGCGGCTAAGATAATGTGGGTGCTCTACGAGCATCCCGAGGTCGACTTCCAGGATATGGCGATGCGCTTCATGGATATAAGAAAGCGCGTCTACACGTTCCCGCACATGGGCGAGAAGGCGTACTTCATCGCTATCCCGACGTCGGCGGGCACAGGCTCCGAGGTCACGCCGTTCGCGGTCATAACGGACGAAAAGACGGGCATCAAGTATCCGCTCGCTGACTACGCCCTCATGCCGAATATGGCTATAATCGACGCCGATATGCATATGACGGCGCCGAAGGGACTGACGGCTGCGTCCGGTATCGACGCGCTGACGCACGCTATCGAGGCATACGGCTCCATGATGGCGACGGACTTCACGGACGGTATGGCGCTCAAGGCGACGTCGACTATATTCAAGTATCTGCCTCGCGCATACGACAACGGACTTGCCGACCCGCTCGCAAGAGAAAAGATGGCGGAAGCGGCTACGATGGCGGGCATGGCGTTTGCGAACGCGTTCCTCGGCGTGTGCCATTCGATGGCGCACAAGCTCGGCGCGACGTTCCATATCGCGCACGGCATCGCGAATGCGCTCCTCATAGACGAGACGATGCGCTTCAACGCGGCGGAGGCGCCCGCGAAGATGGGCACGTTCCCGCAGTACTCGTACCCGAATACGCTGCACCGCTACGCGGAGATCGCGAACTCGCTGCATCTTGAGGGCGATACGGATCAGGAAAAGCTCGACAATCTTATTGCGGCGATAGACGCGCTCAAGGAACGCGTCGGCATCAAGCCCACGATCCGCGACTACGGCATCAAGGAAAAGGAATTCCTCGCGAAGCTCGATACGATGTCGGAACTCGCCTTCGACGATCAGTGCACGGGCACCAACCCGCGCTACCCGAAGATCTCGGAGATCAAGCAGATGTACCTCAACGCCTACTACGGCGAGAAGAAATAATTTCTTGGGGGAGAGAGTTTTTCTCTCCCCCAACCCTTTTTATTGCACTATCTTTCTGTAACTGCCTATATTATACCACATTTTTCGTGATTTGTCAAGTACTATTCACAAAATTATGCATTTTTTTACTTTTCGCGTAAGTGACATACCGCATCCACAACTGGTTTCTCCCACACTTTTCGCGAAGCGAAAACGTGTCGCAGGTCGTAGCGTTAGCTGCGAACTGCCGCTCACCGCGGATGTTCGTACAGTCTGCACCCACCGGCAGCTACCTTTGCACACCTAACGTGGTGACGTCTTTCACACCTTTCAACCGGTTTTTGACAAGGGGGACTTTCTCGCAAGAAAGTCCCCCTTGTCGAACCCGAAAGAGGCTCCCGTGTGTTCGTCGATGTTATCCAGTCTGCGGCAATAAATTCATCGGGGCGTAGACCGCGGTATTATTTCCTGCGAACAGCTCCCTCGCGATATGTCGAGTGCGCGGCAGTTCGTCGCTGACGCGCCGACCTGCGACACGTTTCCGCTTCGCGAAAAGTGTGGGGAAACTGTAGCAAAAACAAAATCCCGCGCGGACAATGCAAAGCGTCCGCGCGGGATAAGTTCAATATTATGTTCGCACAGTATAGTCAAATTTCTCAAAATACGCGCACTTCGTGCGGCGGTACAGGTCCTGACAGCATATGCCCGCCATCGTGCCGGTGAAGCCGCCGGGGACGGAGGAAAACATCTCCGTATCGAGCGCGCCGCCGAGCGGACGCACATTTCCGCCGTCGCAGTATGAAAACTGCAGCGTGTCGCCGTTTATCTCCGCCGTCAGCGTGACCGGCACATCCTCCGATATCGGCACGAGCGCCGACGGATAAAGCAGCCGCCCGCCGTCGCAGCCGAGCAGCGAGACGCACTTCTCGCCGCCCTCCGACCGCGTGACGTATGCGTAGTACCAATAGCTCGTGTTGTATATGACGATAAGGCCCGCGAGATGCTTTTCGCAGTCCGGCTCGAACGTGAGCGTCGTCGAAACAGTCACGTTCGCCTCGTCGATGCGGCGCGCCAACAGCGACTGCGAAAACAGACTCTGAAGTCCGTCCGCGCCGCAGAGACACAGCCCGCGCTCCGAAAACGACGCCATGTCGTCGAGCGGCACGCGCAGCGATTGAAAGCAATCGGGTATCGAGGCGCACTTCGTGAAATCGAAGCACGTCGGCTCCGGCGGAAATTCGCATGCTTCGACGCCCTGCGGCTCTTTCACCTCGACATAGGGATTTTCGCCGCCGTCGGCGAGCCTCAGCCAGCCGTCCGGCGTCCGTTCAACGCGCTGTATGCAGCTCTCGCGCCCGAAAATGCACTTGCCCGGCGAAGAATATCGTTTCGCAAGGTGCAGCATATAAAGCTCGCCCGCAGGCGTATCCACGATGTCGGCGTGACCCGCGCACGTGAGCGGCAGCGACTTGTTGTCGCGCGAATGGAGCAGTATGAACGGGCAGTCCTCGTAGGGACCGAACAGAGAGCGCGACCGCGAGAGCTGCGCCGAATGGCGCGGTCCTGTGCCGCCCTGCGCCTTGAGAAGATAATATGTGTCGCCGACGTGGTAAATGTGCGAACCCTCGACGAGTTCGCCGTGCGGCTCGCGGTATATGAGGCGAAGCTCTCCCGTAAGGCAGCGACGCTCGGTGTCGTATTGCTGAACATAAAGCCCGTTGAAGCGCTTGCCCTCGGCATAGTGATTGTCGAGCGACAAAAGCCACGACCTCCCGTCCGTGTCGTGGAACATGGACGGGTCGAAGCCGAGCGAATTTAAGTACACGGGCTCGCTCCACACGCCGCTGTCGATGTCGTCGGTCGTCACGACGTAATTGTCGGTCTGAAACATCGCGCCGCGTGCGCGGACGTTCGTATAGACGAGGTAGACGCGTCGCCCGTCATACGATATGTCGGGCGCCCAGACGCCGCCCCCGTCGGGGACGCCCGTCAGGTCGAGCATTGAGACTCTGTCGAGCGGGGACGAATGAAAGCGCCAGTGCGCAAGGTCGCGTGAATGGTAGATGCGCACGCCGGGCCACCACTCGAACGTGGACACGGCGGCGTAAAAGTCGGTGCCTATGCGTATGACGGACGGGTCCGGGTTGAACCCGCGCAGTATCGGATTGTGTATCATGACTTTTCAGGTTCGGCGTCCGCATCCCCGTCGATGAAGAGCTTCATCATGCCCTCCATGCGAAGCGTTGCGGGAAGCGAGAATCCGTGACCCTCGCCGATGAAGGTCTCGAGCGAGACGTGACGTCCCGTCTTTTTCGCGTGCAGAGCGTACGAGAGCGGCACTATCGGGTCGCGGTCGCCGTGCATGAGCAGTATGCGCCCGTCAAAGCTTGCGAGCGCGCCGTCGACGTCGAGTGTGCGCAGCGAAAGGAAGAACCCGCGTCCGAGCTCCATGCCCCAGAATTCGAGCGTCTCGGGAATGTCGGATACGTCGGGGAACCGCTCGTTCCAGTTGTCGGGCACGCAGAGCGCGGGGAAAAGGAGCAGCAATCCGCGGAACCGTCCGGGGCAGCGCTGCGACGTGATAACGGAGACGAGTCCGCCCATGCTCGCGCCGAAAAGATAAACGCGGCTTTTGTCAACGTCAGGGCGCGCGGTAAGCGTATCGGCGACGGCGGTGACGTCCTCGCATTCGGTGTCGATGGTCATGGATGTCGTGGGAAAACCGCTTTTGTCGCGTGTGCTGCCGCCGCAGAACGTGATCGAGGCGGCGGCGACGCCGTGCGCGGCGAAATACTCCGTCGTCTTTTCAAAATCGGTCTCGTATCCGTTGTAGCCGTGGCTCATGATGACGAGCGGGAACGATGTGCTCCCGTCACCGTCGGGGAACGCGGCGATACCGTGCGTGCTCCGTCCGTGATGGGGGACCGTGAAATCGAACTTGTTCATTTTGCTTTACTGCGTCCTTTCTTTTAATTTTACTGTATCAGCATCGCTTTACAGCGAGCGCACGAGCGACTTATAGTGACGTCCGCGCTCCTCGAAGTTGGAAAACGCGTCGAAGCTCGCGCATGCGGGCGACAATAGTACCGTATCTGCGCCGAGTACATGCGCCTTTTCATATGCGGCGCGGACGGCCTCGTCAAAGTCGGGAACGACAGTAAAGTCCGCGTCCGCGATGCCGGCGTCGCGGTATGCGTCGGCGATAAGGGAACGCGTCGCGCCGGTCAGGACCGTGTGCATCACGCCGCCGTGCGCGAGCACGGCGTCCGCGAGCGGACGCATCGGTATATGCTTGTCGTAGCCGCCGCAGATGACGACGATATGTCTGTCCGACAGTGCGGACAGCGCCGCCGCCGTGCGCGTCGGCGTCGAGTCGATGCTGCCGTTGTAGAACGTGATGCCGTCGAGCTCGCGCACGAATTCGAGCCTGTGCTCGACGCCGCCGAACGTGCTTGCGACCGTGCGCGCGCATTCGAGAAGAATGTCGCGCGGCAGAAGGTCGTAGAGGGCGGCGAGCGCCGCCATGTAGTTTTCGACGTTGTGCAGCCCCGGCAGCTTTATGTCGGCGCGGTCGAGCAGCTTCACCCTCTCGCCGCCGCGAACGAGCACTATCTCGTCCCCGTCAAGGCGCACGATACTGTCGATGTTATCGGGAATATCAATGTCGCGCGCGGTGAAAAACGTCACCGCAGCGTCCGTCTTTGATGCCGCCTCGCGCGTTATGTCGCAGCCGTAGTTGAGGACGGCGCGTTCGCAGCCGCCGCCTATGACGCGCAGCTTCGACTCTATGTATTCCTCCATCCCCGTGTGCCAGTTGAGGTGGTTGGGCGTGACGTTCGTTATGACCGCTGTCCTAGGCGCAGTCGGGAACGTCATGAGCTGGAAGCTCGACAGCTCCGCGACGGCGAAATCGTTTTCGTCGAGCTCATAAAGGCGCGGAAGGAGCGGCGCGCCGATGTTGCCGCCGAGGACTGCTTTCGCGCCGTTCCCCATCTTCTCGAGCGCGGCGGACAGTATCATGTGCGTGAGCGTCGTCGTCGTCGTTTTGCCGTCGCTGCCCGTTATCGCTATTTTGTACGCGGGGCAGAGCGCGTAGAAAAGCTCCATTTCGCTCGTAAGTATCGCGCCGCGTCTCATCGCGTCGGGTATGCCGCCCGCGTCGGGGCGTATGCCCGGCGTGCGGAATATGACGGCGGCGGGGATGTCGTCGAGGTAATGCTCGCCGAGCGTGAACCTGACGCCGCGACGCTCGTATGCGTCGATGTCGACATGCTGTGCGAGCGTTTCGCGGCTCTTTGCGTCGCGCACCTCGACGGGAATGCCCCGACCAAGCAGAAAATCGCAGAGCGGAACGTTCGATATGCCGAACCCGAGCACGACGGCGCCGGTCCGTCCGGCTGTGGTCAGTATGTTCATGGTCAGGCGGGAGGGAAACTTTTTGAAAAAAGTTTCCCTCCCGCGCCCTCCTTTCAAAAACTTTTATTACTTTTTTAGTTTTGCTTTTGGACGCTTTTGTATTCGTCGTAGAATTTATAGTACGGGCAGTCGCGGGTCTGTTTGCGCGCGAACCGCTCCGCCTCGTCCTCGTCGAGCGACACGGTGCAGACGTAATCGTCGGCGTATTCGTCATAATCGTAGTATACGCAGTCGTCGCAGCAGACGACACGCTTTTTCTTCGCTTTTTTGTCAGCCATCATTTTGTCCCCTCACCGCCTTCGGGATAAGTATACCACAAAAACTGTTGCGAAGCAATCCGTTTTGTGGTATACTGTGTTTGTAAAATGAGAGGTTTTGCAAATGGAAGGATCAGTGGAGATTATTTATTCCAAAAGCGCACTTCGATTCTTGGCGAAGCTTGACAAAAAATCGGTATCGAGGATGCGCGAGGCAATAGAAGGACTCAAACACATGCCGCCGCTCGGGGATATAAAGGCGATGCAGGGGTACGACGACGGGAGAAAAAGGCTGCGCGTCGGGCAGTGGCGGATAATATTCCGAATAGATGTAAAAAACAATATGCGGGAAATATTGATACTTGATATCGGCAATCGCGGCGATATCTACAAATAGGAGATTTATATGTCAACGATAGCGATGAATATAGCGAAAATGATAGATATGCTGCCCGAAAGCGAGCAGTTTCTGGCGCAGGAATTCGTCAAGCGGCTCGTTTTGGCGTGGGACCCCGATTTCACAAAGGTCACGCCCGACGAGGCGGATCGTCTCGAGAACGCGGAAAACGGCGAATTTGTCCGTGACGCCGACATCGACTGGGACGATATATCAAAATACGCGGAGTGAAAAGGCATAATTATGAACGACATCATTACCGAACGACCCGGCTTCCGCCGCGAGCATGACTCGATGGGGGAGATGTGGGTGCCGGCGGACAAATACTGGGGCGCACAGACTGAGCGCAGCTATGAAAACTTCAAGATCGGCACCGAAAAAATGCCGGCGGAGGTCATAGACGCGTTTGCGATACTCAAAAAATCGGCGGCGACGGCGAACGAGCGCCTCGGCAGGCTCGACAAAGAAAAAGCGGACATTATTCGCAACGTGTGCGACGAGATACTCGCCGGCAGGCTGGCGGGCAATTTCCCGCTCGCGGTGTGGCAGACGGGGAGCGGCACGCAGTCGAACATGAACTGCAACGAAGTCATCGCGAACAGGGGCAACGAGCTCGCCGGCAGAAAGCTCCTGCACCCGAACGACGACGTGAACATGTCGCAGAGCTCGAACGACACGTTCCCGACGGCGATGCACATCGCGGCGGCGACTGCGATAAAAGATAAGGTCATACCCGCGGTCGAAAAACTGGCGGCGACGTTCTCGCGCCTTGAGATCGAGAACGAAGGCGTTATAAAGACGGGGCGCACGCACCTTCAGGACGCGACGCCGATAAAATTTTCGCAGGAGATAAGCGGCTGGCGGGGCATGCTCGAAAAGTCGCGCGCGATGCTGGAGCTTGCGCTGCCGGGACTTTACGAGCTCGCGCTCGGCGGCACCGCCGTCGGAACGGGACTGAACGCGCCGCGCGGATTCGACGTCGAGGTGGCGAACGCTGTCGCGGAGCTGACGGGAAAGCCGTTCGTCACCGCGCCGAACAAGTTCCACTCGCTGACGTCGAAGGACGAGATCGTTTTCGCGCACGGCGCGCTGAAGGCGCTCGCGGCCGACATGATGAAGATCGCGAACGACGTGAGATGGCTGTCGAGCGGTCCGCGCTGCGGACTTGGCGAGATATTCATACCCGAAAACGAGCCGGGCAGCTCGATAATGCCGGGCAAGGTCAATCCGACTCAGTGCGAGGCGGTCACGATGGCGGCGGTGCAGGTCATCGCCAACGACGTCGCCGTCGGAATGGCAGCGTCGCAGGGCAATTTCGAGCTGAACGTGTTCATGCCCGTCACGATATACAATTTCCTCCAGTCCGCGCGCCTTATGGCGGACGCGATAGTGTCGTTCAACGACAACTGCGCCGTCGGGATACGGGCAAACAGGAATAAAATGGACGAGAACCTGCGCAAATCGCTCATGCTTGTGACGTGTCTGAATCCGTACATCGGGTACGAGAACGCGGCGAAGACGGCGAAGCTGGCATACAAAGAGGGAATATCGCTGCGCGAGGCGTGCGTTTCGCTCGGATTTTTGACGCCTGAAAAGTTTGACGAAGTTTTTAAGCCTGAACAGATGGTGTAATGTTTCGGCGTATTTTCCCTCACTCATCGTTGTCACGGCTCGCAATACGTCCAGTATTGCGTCGCCGCTCCGCCTCGATTGATGAAAAATCCGCTCGAAACGGAGAAAAAAAATAATATAATACTTATTTTACACATACAAGAGGACAAACACATGGACTACAACAAGCTCTCGCTCGAGCTGCATGAAGAACACAAGGGCAAAATAGGTGTCGTTTCGAAGGTGCCGGTAAAGACGCGCGACGATTTGTCGACGGCGTACACGCCCGGCGTCGCGGAGCCGTGCCGCCGCATACACGATAACGAATCCGACGTATACCGCTACACGGCAAAGGGCAATCTCGTCGCCGTCGTGACGGACGGCACGGCGGTGCTCGGACTCGGCGACATCGGACCGAAGGCGGCGATGCCCGTCATGGAGGGCAAGGCGATACTGTTCAAGACGTTCGCCGACATCGACGCGTTCCCGATATGCCTCGATACGAAGGACCCCGACGAAATAGTCAAAACGGTCAAATACCTCGCGCCTACGTTCGGCGGCATCAACCTCGAGGACATCGCGGCGCCGCGCTGCTTCGAGATAGAATCGCGCCTGCGCGCCGAGCTCGATATACCCGTGTTTCACGACGACCAGCACGGCACGGCAATCGTTGTGACGGCGGGACTCAAAAACGCGCTGAAGCTCGTCGGCAAAAAGCCTGACGAGGTGAAGATAGTCATAAACGGCGCGGGCGCGGCGGGCATATCAATATGCCGCCTGCTCATGCGCGCGGGCTACGGCGACATCACGCTCATCTCGAGCAAAGGCGCGCTCGCCGTCGGCGAGCCGTGGATGAACCCGGTGCAGGCCGAGATGGCGAAAGTGACAAATCCGCGCGGCGAACGCGGCAAGCTCATCGACGTTATCGCGGGCAAGGACGTATTCATCGGCGTATCCGTGCCGGGCGTCATGACGGCAGACATGGTAAAAATGATGGCGAAGGACCCCATCGTGTTCGCTATGGCGAACCCGACGCCCGAGATAATGCCCGAAGAGGCGAGACGCGGCGGCGCGCGCATAATAGCGACGGGACGCTCCGACTTCCCGAACCAGATAAACAACGTGCTCGTGTTCCCCGGCATCTTCCGCGGCGCGCTCGACGCGAAAGCGACCGACATCACCGAGGAAATGAAGCTCGCGGCAGCGAACGCTATCGCGTCGATAGTGACAGAGGACAAGCTCGCGGAGGACTACATAATCCCCGGCGCATTCGACCCGACTGTGGCAAAAGCGGTCGCCGCCGAGGTCGCAAGAGTCGCACGCGAACAGGGCATAACGAAAGATTGATCAAGTTTTTCAAAAACACGCACACAGCATACCCTTTTGACTGATCAAAAATGTAATAAAAGTTTTTGAAGATGGGGGCGCGGGGGAAGGAACTTTTTACAAAAAGTTCCTTCCCCCGCCCTATATTTGATTAAAATAATCTCCACACTATCATCGCGGCAAACCATGCGAGAAGCGTATGCAAGACGGCGCACAGAGCTGCGCGGCGCGCGCCCGCCTCGGACGCTATCGCCGACAGCGCGGACGCGCACGGCGCATACAGCATCACGAACACGCCGAACGCGGCGGCGGACGCGGGTGTGAACACGGATGAAATATCGCCGCCCGTCAGCACCGTCAACGTGCCGACTATCGCCTCCTTCGCGCCGAGTCCGGCAATGAGAGCGGACGCAATACGCCAGTCGCCAAACCCGAGTGGCGACAATAAATGCGCAAACAGTCGTCCCGCGTCCGCGAGCAGACTGTCGCGCGCGTTTGCAACGACGTGAAAATGCGCGTCCACGGACGAGAGCAGCCACACCGCGACCGATACGAGGAATATCACCGTGCACGCGCGCACGGCGAATTCGCGCGCACGTGATAGCACGCGCGCTGTTACGACGCGGGGACGCGGCAGTCGGTACGGGGGCAGCTCGACGACGTTGTCGGCGGAAACGGAGCGGCGCGATGTGAGAGTGCAGCCAATGACGGCGGCGGCTATGCCGACTGCGTACATGGCGAATACGTAGACGTATTCGCGGCCCGGGAAAAACGCGTTCGCCATCATCATGTAAACGGGCAGCTTCGCGCCGCAGCTCATAAACGGCACGGCGAATATAGTGCGCAGACGCGCGCGGTCGGGGCCCGCCGCCCGCGACGATAAAACGGCGGGGACAGTGCAGCCGAAGCCGAATATGAGCGGCACGACGCACCGCCCCGACAGCCCGAGCTTCGACATAATTCCGTCGGCGAAAAACGACACGCGCGAGAGATACCCGCTGTCCTCGAGTACCGCCATGAACGTCCACAAAAGAAGCAGCGACGGGAAAAAGCCGAGCACGCTGCCGACGCCGGAGAATATACCCTCCGCGACGAGACGCGACGCGAACGACGACACCCCGAGCGAGGAAAGCGACTGCCCCGCGTACGACGAAATGCGCGATATAGCATCGCCGAGGGCGCGGGAGAGCATGCCGCCGACGCTGAACGTGACGAAAAACGACACCGTCATCACGGCGGCGAAGATGAGATATGCGCATTTACCGAGTATGATTTTATCTGCAACAGGCTCCGCGGGCTCGGGGACGCGGACGCAGCGCGCACATATCGCATCGACATCGCGGTACACGGACCCGGCGTCCGCACCCGTATCGACATCGACGCGTCCGCGCTCGCGCGGCATCAGCGACTCTATCGCCGACATAAGCTCGTCGACGCCGTCGCCGTCCGCCGCCGACATGAAAACGACATTTTGCGCGCCGAGCATGCAGCGGAGCGCGGACGCGTTTATGCTGCCTTTACGTCTGCGCACCTCGTCCATCATGTTCACGGCGACGACGACGGGGACGCACGGCGACAAATGACGCAACAGGCACAGCGTCAGATACAGTCCGCGTCCGAGCGACGCGGCGTCGACGACGTTGACGATACCGTCATAGTCGCCGGACTCTATAAAATCGCGCGTCACGCGCTCCTCGTCCGTGTACGGCGAAAGACTGTAAATGCCGGGCAGGTCGACGACCTCGACGCCTCCGTCGGTCACACCGACGCCGCAGTCGACGGTGATGCCGGGATAGTTGCCGACGCGGCGGTGCGAGTGCGTGAGCAGATTGAACACCGTCGACTTGCCCCCGTTTTGATTGCCGACAAGAATCACCCTCATCTTTTTGTTGTCTCGTATACGTTTATCATTGACGCCGTCGACAGGCGCAGCGACATGTCGCAGCCGCGTATGCGCACGCGCATCGTACCGCGCGACGAAAACAGCACGCGCACATATGTGCCGCTCACAAATCCGAGATCGAGCAGCCGCGCGCATAAAGCCGGCTCCCCCGACACGCCGACGACGACGGCGGTGTCGCCGACGTCGACATCGGCAAGCGTTCTGACACTCATGTTATGGCTCCGAAAGCAGTATTTTCACGTTAAAACATATGCGCGGGAGCATCAAAAAATGAATATATTCATCGAATATGCAGAAGTTAAAAGAAATTTAAGAGGTTACACTGTTTTTTCTTAAAACTTTTTGTGTTATACTTGATACAGAAAAGCGAAGGAGGTCAAAAATGTATACGATACTCGTTTGCGACGACGAAGAAGACATCGTCAACGCGCTTAAAATATACCTCACCGCCGACGGCTACAGAGTCATAACGGCGAAGAACGGACGCGACGCGCTCGACCTCGTGCGGACCGAGGACGTCAACCTCATACTGCTCGACATAATGATGCCCGTCATGAACGGCATCGACATGCTGTCCGAGCTGCGGCTCGAATATAACATCCCCGTCATATTCATAACGGCGAAGGGCGAGGACGCGGATAAGATATTAGGTCTTGATACGGGCGCCGACGACTACATCACAAAGCCGTTCAATCCGGCGGAGCTGAAAGCGAGAGTGCGCTCGCAGCTTCGGCGGTATATGCAGCTCGGCGCGGTTCCGGAGCCGGCGCCCGAGGGCAAGGACGAATACCTTGTCGTCGGCGGCATACGCCTCGACGATAAAACGCACACTGTCACCCTCGACGGCGAACCTGTCACGCTGACGCCGACGCAGTACGATATACTCAAACTGTTCATGGAAAATCCCGACCGCGTGCTGACGCCGAAGCAGATATACCGTGAGGTGTGGGGGACTGAGCCGTACGGCTCGGAGAGCACGGTCGCGGTACACATACGCCATCTGCGCGAAAAGCTCGAGATAGACCCGTCGCACCCGCGTTATTTCCGCGTCGTGTGGGGAGAGGGCTACAGACTGATGGGCGGCGAGAAAAACTGACCAAAGGAGGCGACAAAAATGGTAAACAGGATAAGAGGTTCGGCGCTGTTCAAGGCGCTCGCGCTCGTGGTCGCGGCGGTATCGCTGACGGTCGCGGTGATGAACACAGCGGCGGCGGTATACAGGACATGGGCCGGCTGCGACAGTCACACGTACGAGGACGTGCGCGAGAGCTTGCTCGACGAATTTGCGTACAATTTCATGTACGAGCTGTCGTCGAGGACGTACAGGGAAACTGCAAGGACGATGTGCTATACCGACGAAGATATAGGCGCGCTGTCGTACGGAAAGAGCTTCGGCTTCACGATACGGAACAAATCGCGCATCCTGTTCGACACGCGCATAAAGGACGGGAGCGGGAACTGTATTGACGCCGTATATGAAAAGTCGTTCGGCAGGGCGGAGACTGCGGATCTGACGCTCGGCTATCCCGACGATTACACCATATTCGCGCATTACGGACCGGACGAATACCCGACGGACTATTATGGTGAGTTCACCGCGGGCATGTCCAAACACGATATATTCGACGACAAAACGGGGCTGCTCGAGCTCACCGTCTACTACTATGCCGACACGGGACGAGGCGACATCATCGAGCGCGCGCTCGATTTCTGGGCGTTCATGTACTCGTACGGGGCTGTGTTCTATATCGCGGCGGCGGTCGGAGCCGTGCTGTTCCTTCTCTCGACTGCATTCCTTCTCGCGGCGGCGGGTCACAGACGCGGCGTCGACGGCGTCGTCGTATCGAGGCTCGACAGAGTGCCGCTCGCGTTCGTCATAGCGTTCGCGGCGGCGGTCGTATTGGGCATGGCGCTGCTCTACAACCTCGTCGACGATATACGATGGGGATACATGTACTATATGTGGGACGCGGCAATTACCATTTTCATAACGTGCGCGCTCACGGTATTTACGCCGGTAGCGCTCGGCATCATGATGACGGTCGTGTCGCGGTTCAAGTCGAGGGTGTTCATAAAGAATACGCTCTTATACAGGATCGCGCGCGGCGTATGGCGCGTGCTGCAATTCATACCGACGTTCTGGCGCACGCTCTTAGTGTGTGTGTTCCTCATTTTCGTCAACGCCGTCTTTTTCATGCTCGCCGCAAGCTCGTGGGATTACGACCTCGCGTTCATCCTGTGCATGCCTTTGGGCATTGCGCTCACTGTGTATGCGTGCTGGCGCGCGTATATGATGTCGAGGCTTTTGGCGGCGGGGCGCAGGATAGCGTCGGGGGATCTGTCGTACCGCGTCGACGTAAAGAGCTTCCACGGCGATTTCAGAAAGCACGCCGAGACGCTGGGCCGTATCGGGGACGGAATAGCGAACGCGGTCGAGGAGCGCATGAAGGGCGAGCGGTTCAAGACTGAGCTTATAACGAACGTCTCCCACGACTTAAAGACGCCGCTGACATCCATCGTCAACTATATCGACCTCTTAAAACAGTGCAATATCGAAAATGAAGACGCGAAAAGCTATATCGAGGTGCTCGAGCGTCAGTCCGACAAGCTGCGCAGACTGACCGACGACCTCATCTACGCGTCGAAGGCGTCGTCGGGCGTGATGCACGTCGACCTCGAGATGTGCGATCTCTCCGTGCTCGTCGAGCAGACGGTGGGGGAATATGAGGAGCGGCTCGAAAAATGCGGGCTCGTACTCGTCGTGCGCAATTCGGACGCGCCCGTCTACGTCATGGCGGACGGCAATCACACCTCGCGCATAATAGACAATCTTATGTCGAACGTGCAGAAGTATTCGATGCCGGGGACGAGGGTGTATCTCGACCTCGTTTTGAGCGACGGCTACGCGGGGATATCGCTGCGCAACATATCGCGCGAGCCGATAACGGCGCGCGGAGAGGAGCTGACGGAGAGATTCGTGCGCGGCGACGCGTCGAGGCACACGGAGGGCAGCGGTCTCGGACTGTCGATAGCGAACAGTCTCGCGCAGCTCGAGGGCGCGCAGCTCGACATAAGCACAGACGGCGATCTGTTCCGAGCGACGCTGTGGTTCGAGAGAAAAGACGGCGGTGCTTTACCGCAATAAATATAGAAGCATGAGTCAAACGCATATACGCCGCCGTCGGGACACGGCGGCGTATATGCGTTTTTGCTTTGCGCTGTGGCAGTAGAGTACAAAATCGAAAGTCCGCTTCGCGGACTTTTTCATCACTATGCCTAACTGGGTGAGATAATTGTGAACATTGCGCGAATTATCGCCGCAACCGCTTGACAAATCGCTCCGTTTGGCGGTATAGTGTATCGGGAATAATGCATCGATTCGGGGGATATATAATTGTTAAGATTAAATAATATATCTAAGGATTACGTGTCCGGCGACACCGTCGTACACGCGCTCAAAGGCGTCGATATCGAGTTCCGCAAAAGCGAATTCGTCGCGGTGCTCGGTCCGTCCGGCTGCGGTAAGACGACGCTGCTCAACATCATCGGCGGACTCGACAGATATACGTCGGGCGAGCTGTCCATAAACGGACGTCCGACCGCCGACTTCTCCGACGCTGACTGGGACGCGTACCGCAACCACAGCATCGGCTTCGTATTCCAGTCCTATAACCTCATACCGCACCAGACCGTGCTCTCCAACGTCGAGCTCGCGCTGACGCTGTCGGGCGTGTCGAAGTCGGAGCGCCGCCGCCGCGCAAAGGAGGCGCTCGAACGCGTCGGACTCGGCGACCAGCTTTCGAAAAAGCCGAATCAGATGTCGGGCGGACAGATGCAGCGCGTGGCGATAGCGCGCGCGCTCGTCAACGACCCCGAGATACTTCTCGCCGACGAGCCGACGGGAGCGCTCGACTCCGAAAACTCCGTTCAGATAATGGAGATACTGAAGGAGATATCGTCCGACCGCCTCATCATCATGGTCACGCACAACCCCGACCTCGCCGAGCAGTACGCGACGCGAATAGTGCGCCTGCTCGACGGCGAGATACAGTCCGACACCGACCCGGTCAAAAAAGAGGATATGACGCAGCACGCCGAGCCGAGAACGAAAGCGCAGCGCAAAGAGGACAAGAAAAAGCACACGTCGATGAGCTTTCTCACCGCGCTGTCGCTGTCGTGCAACAACCTTCTTACGAAGAAAACGCGCACGTTTTTGACCTCGTTCGCGGGCTCGATAGGCATAATAGGCATCGCGCTCATACTGTCGCTGTCGAACGGCATAAGCCTCTATATAGATCAGGTGCAGGAGGACACGCTGTCCTCGTACCCGATAGCATTACAAGCGGAGTCGGTCGATATAGGGAGCCTCTTCAACAGGACTGCGGAGGGCGGCTCCGACAACGCGCCCAAGACGGACGAGGAGCTCGGCGAGTACGTGTACGCGAACAACATGATGTACGACTTCATCAACGCGTTAAACTCGGTCGAGATGACGAAGAACAACCTGTCCGCGTTCAAAACGTATATCGAGACGGAAAAGGACGGCGAGCGTCCGCTCGACGATTACGCAAGCTCGATAATGTACGAGTACGACGTGCCGCTCAACATCTATGTCAAGGATAAGGACGGCAAAATAGTCCGCGCGGACGCGACCGCCATGATGCAGAACATGATGACGGACGCGGGCGGCGGCAGCTCGGACATAATGTCGAGCATGTTCGCGAATTCGTCG
Source organism: uncultured Clostridia bacterium (assembly GCA_947586625.1). Lineage (GTDB taxonomy): Bacteria > Bacillota > Clostridia > Oscillospirales > CAG-272 > DTU064. Next base: position 20,284 of record CANPXS010000014.1, read on the forward strand.
ATGACGTCGCAGATGATGTCGGGCGTCAACGTGTGGGACGAGCTTCTGCCGCCCGACAGCAACGGGAAAGACGATGGACTCGTAAGTCCGCTTCTGCGCGAGCAGTACGACCTCCTCTACGGCGAATGGCCCGACAGCTACGACGAGGTCATACTCGTCGTCGACTACAATAACCGCCTCTCCGACCTCGTTCTCTACTCGCTCGGACTCATCACATCGCAGGAGATGTCGGATTCGTTCGTCGCGATGCAGAACGGAGAAGAGATACACAACGACAACGGCCCGTGGTCGTTCGAGGATATGTGCTCCCGCACGATGCGGCTCGTGATATCGGCGGACAAGTACGCGGAGGACCCCGCGAGCGGCGCTTACGTCGATATGACGGAGACGGAACTCGGTCTGTCGACGGTATTTGAAAAGGGAATAGAACTGAAAATATCGGGTATCGTGCGTCCGAATCCGGACGCCGTATCGACCGCCATCGCGGGCTCGATAGGGTATACGACGGCGCTCACCGACTATATCATCGACGAGACGGCGACGCGCGACATCGTGAAGGCGCAGCTTGCCGACCCCGCGGTCGACGTGATAACGTCGCTGCCGTTCCCCGTCGAGGACGAGGAAGAACCCGACGAGGCTGAGATAAAGTCCGCCGTCGACGAATACATCAAGACGCTGTCCGTGTCGGAGCGCGCGGCGATATACGTTGAGCTCATATCGTCTCCGACAGACGAATACGTGAACGGCGCCGTCGAGCAGTACATGGCGACGCTCGACAGGGCCGCCGTCGAGGAAATGATAAAGACCGAGTACCCCGAGTACGCGTCCATGCTCGCCGATATGTCGGACGAAACGCTGTTCGGCTATGTGCGCCAGTCAGTTGAGGAGCGCGTGCGCAGCGAATACGCCGCCGGCGTCGAGGAACAGCTCGGCGCGCTGCCGGTCGACACGCTGTCCGCTATGCTCGACACGCTTGAAATGACGGCGGAGCATTACGCGCTCGTATATGAAAACCACGTCCCGCGTCAGGTGTCGGAGTCGACGTATGAGGACAATCTCGACCTGCTCGGCATCGTAGACAGGGATTCGCCGTCCGCCATCTACATCTACGCGGCGACGTTCGCCGACAAGGACGCTATATCGGGCGTCATCGGCGACTACAACGATTCCGTCGGCGAGGGCGACGAAATAACGTATACGGACTATGTGGCGCTTCTCATGTCGTCGATAACGACGATACTCAACGCGATAACGTACGTGCTCATCGCATTTGTCGCGGTGTCGCTCGTCGTGTCGTCGATAATGATAGGTATAATCACATATATCTCGGTGCTCGAACGCACGAAGGAGATCGGCATACTCCGCTCGATCGGCGCGTCGAAGCGCGACGTGTCGCGCGTGTTCAATGCGGAGACTCTCATCGTCGGCTTCGCGTCCGGCATGATAGGCATACTGTCGACGCTGCTCTTATGCATACCGATAAACATCATAATCCGCGCACTGACGGATATACAGAACATCGGCGCCGTCCTGCCGTGGCAGGGGGCGGTGATACTCGTAATCATCAGCATGTCGCTGACGCTTATAGCGGGACTTATCCCCGCGAAGCTGGCGGCGAAGAAGGACCCCGTCGTGGCGCTTCGCACGGAGTGAGAATAAAAAGGAGGTCGGAAGACCTCCTTTTTTGATGACGTTTGTAATAAAAGTTTTCGCCCGCCTTTTTCACAGCGGACGAAATTTGTACGTTTCCATAGTCCGCTTTTTCTCTTGGAGCAAAAGGCCAAGAGAAAAAGCTTGGCAAAAAGAGAAGGCCGTGCGTTTCGCCGCCTTTTGAAAAAGGCGGGCGAAAACTTTTCCTTATGCGCGCGCGTCAGTGCATCATGAAATCCTTGACGCGCGCGAGTATCTCGCGCAGCTCGCGGTACGTCTGCCCCCGGTACGGGCGCAGATCGGCGGATACGCCGACGGCGGAGACGCCGAGTCTGTCGGCGATATAGAGCGCGCGGTAGAGGTGATATTCCTGAGTCACAACAACGATGCGCTTCGCGCCGTACTCGTCGCGCGCACGCAGTATGCTCTCGTACGTGGACAGCCCGAGCGTGTCGCATACGACATCGCTCTCCGGCACGCCCGCTTCGACGGCGACGCGTTTCATTGTCGCTGTCTCGTCGTAGCCTTTCCTCGCGCCGTCGCCGGACATCAAAAGCACGTCGGACGCGCCCGCCTCGTAAAGGCTCACGCCGACCTTGATGCGGTCGGCGAGCATGTCGCTCGGCGAGCCGTCCTTTTTTATGCCCGCGCCGAGCACGAGTATCGCGTCCGCGCCCATGACGTCGTCGTTGTCGGCGGAAACGATCCTGCCGGCGGCGTTTGATTTTACTTGCACGTTTATGATCAACACGCACAACGCGCCGACGGCGGCGACCGCCGCCGCAATTATGAGCAGTATTATGGCGATCCTTCTTTTAGTCATTATTCTTTGTATTCTTTGCTTGCTTTTTACGCGCCTTTGATTCGCGGCGGCAGCCGAGATAGAATCGCGGCAGCGCCGTCATGCGTCCGAGCCGCCACGGCTCGCGCATGAGGCGGTACAGCCACTCGAGTCCGAGCGCCAAAAACAGCTTCGGCGCGCGCTTCACGTTCCCGGCGTAGACGTCGAGGGCGCCGCCGAGTCCGAGCGCTATGCGCACGCCGGCATTTGTCAGCGCGTCGAAGTTATCGTGTATCCACCGCTCCTGCGCTGGCGCACCGAGGCATACGTACAGTATGCGCGCGCCCGAACGCGCGATCTCATCGATGCGCGCGGTTGATTCATCGCCGGTTTTGTCAAAATAGCCGTCCGCAGTCCCGACGACGCGCAGACCGGGGTATTTTTCGGTCATTCTCGCTTTTGCGTCCTCGGCGACGCCGGGTTTGCCGCCGAGAAAATATACAGGTATACATTCCTTTGCCGATTCGCGCAGCAGCCGCTCACCGAGCTCGACGCCCGCGACCTTGCCGTTTACGGGCGTGCCGAACATCTTCGCCGCTTTCACGATGCCGGTGCTGTCGGGCACAATAAGCGCGGCAGAGTTTATGACGTTATACAGCTCGCCTGTACCGTCCTCGACGCAGAGCTGCACGATCTCGGAGTTGGGAGTAAAGACGGCGGCACAAAAACCGCCGTCTTTTGCATGTTTTATTATCGCCTCCGCCGCCGTGTCATCGGTCACGTTGTCGAAGTACACGCCGCGGATATCGACGCGTCCGTCAGCGTCGGGGAACAGCTTCATATCGCGCAGAACTCCGAGATGAACGATTTATACGACGCGATCTTCGCGTCGGCTGCATCGGCTGTCCTGTCGCCGACGAGATAGTAGAATTTGACCTTCGGCTCCGTGCCGGACGGACGGACGACGATGACGTCGCCGCTCTCAAGATTATAGTACATGACGTCGGAGGACGGGAGTCCCGTTCCTTCGACATGACCGGTAGCTGTCTCTGTCACCGTCCCCGCGAGGTAATCGCGGACGTGGGTGACGCGGACGCCGGAGACCTCCGTCGGCGGCGTATTGCGCAGCTTGTGCATTATCGCCTTCATGCGGTCTGCGCCGTCGAGTCCGGGCATGACGATGCTCTCGGTGAACTCGCGGTACGTGCCGTAGCGCTCATAGAGGCTCTCGAGCGCGTCGGACAGCGTCATACCCTTTTCGGCGTAGAACGCGGTCATCTCGCATATGAGCATCGAGGCGACGACGGCGTCCTTGTCGCGCGCGTACGTGCCTTTGAGGTAGCCGTAGCTCTCCTCAAATCCGAGCAAGAAGTGACCGTGACCCGATTCCTCGCTCTTTTTTATGACCTCGCCGATGAACTTGAAGCCCGTCAGCACGTTGTGGAGCGTGATGTTGTTCTTTTCGCATATCTTCGACACCATCTCTGTCGTGACGATTGTCTTGACCGCGAACGGCTCGGACGGCATCGTGCCGCGTTCGTTGTAGGCGGTGATGATGTAGTCGAGGAGCATGGCGCCCATCTGGTTGCCGCTGATGTTGACGAATTCGCCGTTCTTCTCGCGTATCATGACGCCGACGCGGTCGCAGTCGGGGTCGGTGGCGATGATGAGATCGCTCTCGACCTTTTTCGCAAGCTCGAGTCCGCGGACGAACGCCTCTTTGAACTCGGGATTCGGATTCTTTATGCCGGGGAAGTCGCCGTTCGGCGTCATTTCTTCCTCGACGGCGTAGAGCTGTTTGAGTCCTATCCTGCGCAGCGCCTCGGGCACCATTTTATATCCCGCGCCGTAGAGCGGCGTATACACGATGCGAAGGCTGTCAGCCATTCTTGCGACGGCGTCGGGGTTGACGGCCTCTGCGAGCACGCATTTGAGATACGCTTCGTCGGTTTCCTTGCCTATCGTCGTGATGATGCCGTCTTTCACTGCTGCGTCGAAGTCGGTGCGTTTGACGTCGTCGAATATGTCGACGGACGCCATCGACTTAGCGACGACGGCGGCGTGGTCGGGCGGGAGCTGTGCTCCGTCCTCCCAGTACGCCTTGTAGCCGTTGTACTCCTTCGGATTGTGCGACGCGGTTACGTTTATGCCCGCGATGCAGTGATGATAGCGCAGCGCGAACGACAGAACGGGCGTCGGGCGCAGGCTCTCGAAGAAGTAGACGCGTATGCCGTTGGCGGCGAGCACGGACGCGGCAGTTTCGGCGAAGAGGCGCGAATTGTTTCTGCTGTCGTATGCGACGGCGACGCCGCGTTCTGCGGCTGAGCAGCCGATGATGAGGTCGGCGAGTCCCTGCGTCGCGTGCGCGACGGTGTAGACGTTCATGCGGTTCGTGCCCGCCGCCATCGTGCCGCGCAGTCCGGCCGTGCCGAACGAAAGATACGACATGAAGCGCGACTTCAGCTCGGTCTCGTCGCCTGCGATGCCGCGCAGCTCCGCCTTCGTCGCCTCGTCGACGACAGGCGACGACAGCCACTTCTCGTAGTTTTCCCTGATCAGATCTTCCATTTTAATTCTCCTTCCCGGGGCGCTGCTCGGGGGAAACTTTTAAGGAAAGTTTCCCCCGAACCCCCTTCAAACCTTTTTACTAACTTTTATTTTACAGTCGGACCGAGACTTCGCCCGACGAGAGAACTTTTTGCCCCTGCTCCGTTTTAACTTCAAGACCGCCGTCGTCTGTTATACCGACCGCGAGCGCGTCGTAGTCGGCGGAGATGTCGAATGTGTGGACGCGCACATGATGTCCTACGACCGCGGATAGCGCGCGGTACTCGTCCATGACGGAGACGCTGCCGATGCGGCAAATGCGCGAGGTGAAGCCGTCAAGCGTATGAGCGATTATGTCGTTTGCGTCGATGACGGAGACTCCCGCCGCCTCGAGCGACGTTGCGGTGTCAGGGAATCCGGCGTTATTGCCGTTTATGCCAATGCCGACGACGGCGCGGACGGTGTCGGTGCCGGCATTGTCCGTGACCGTTTCGGCGAGTATGCCGCCGAGCTTTTTGCCGCCGAGCCACACGTCGTTGACCCATTTGAGCATGACGTCAAGACCGAAGAGCGTTCGCAGAGCTTGAGCGGCGGCGACGCCCGCGAGCGGCGTCAGTCTGTTTGCAAATTCGCGCGGCGCGGTCGCGGTAAAGCTGAAATAGATGCCGCCGTAGTCGGAGACGAAGCTGCGCCCGAGCCGTCCTTTGCCGCCTGTTTGAACGTGTGAAACGAGTAGCTGTTCGCCGACGCTGCCGTCCTTGATAAATCGCATAAGGTCGCTGTTTGTCGACGCAGTCTCATCTACGACGGAGACATCGAATCCGCGCACTCGTCCGCTCAGCGCGTCCTCGTCCGCGGGGACAAAAACTGCGCTCACTCCGCGTCCTCCGTGCCGTACAGTCCTATGACCCTGTGGTCGGGGTGGAACAGGTCAAGGTACAGAAGCGTCGCCCTCGCGTCGCCGCCGAGGTCGACGGCGAAGTGATAGACGGACTTGCCGTCGGAGTCGGGGAAGCTGGTGATCTCGGTCACGGTGTGATCAAGCGCCGCCATCGCCTCCGCGAGCTTTGACGCGCCCGTGCCGTCCGTTTTCGACGAGAACTCCATGTGCTTAGGCGAGGAAAGCTCACCGAACGACGCCGCGCACAGCGCGTATACGGTCGCAGATGCAGCAGACGCAGTAGATGCGGACGGTGACGAGCGCACCGTGACGGTGTCGACTATTTTGAGGTCGAACTCCGCCATCATGCGGTAGAAGGTGCGAAGCCTGCCGTCGACGTTATTCTTTATCGGGATTATGGTGTAGTCGGTGTCGCCGCACATGACGGAGTTACAGGCGCTCTGGAGCCGTTCTGTGTGCGTGCGGCTCCAGCCCTCGCGGGCAAACGATTCATATGCGCTGTCGGCGGCGCTGCCCGTCACGTACGCGACGCCGACAGCGTCGTTATCGTGCGCCGTTTCCTCGTCGGCGCCGTTGCCGTTCGCCATCGCGGACAGCGGCATCATTCTGTCTCCGCATGCGTCGGCGCATGCAGTGGCAAACAGTGCGCCGCCGGCACCCGCGCCGCACATGCCGTCGAGCTGTCCCGCAAGCTCGCGAGTTCGCGCCAGTTTGTCGGGACGCGCCTGCGACGGCGTGAACAGCACGTCGACGTCTCCTATCGCGCGGACGAGCTCTTTATAGTAGAGCTTCGCCGTCGAACGCGCGAAATCACGCTCGCGGGCGGCGTCGGCGAGTCCCGCGCACAGCGTTTTTATAAGTCTTGAATCTGTCATTTGACGTAACCCAGTATATCATAGCTTTCGCTCAAAAATTCGCGAAGCTCGTCGGGAGACATGGCGCCTCTCGTCAGCATCGAAAGATGCCATATGTGGCGCGCTATCTTCTCGGACACCTCCGACGTCGGGTCGGCGGATATCGTCTTGATGAGCTCCGAATCTGCGTTGACGGTCAGCGCGATCTCGTGCGGCATATCGCCGCCCATGCCGTAGAGCTTCATCATGTCCTGCATGCGGCGCGACTCCTCGCCCTCCGTTATGACGGCGGGAACGCCGGCGTCCTTAAGGCGCGAGAACGTGACTTTCAGCTTGTCGTTGCCGGACACGCGGCGGAACAGCTCCTCGACGCCGGAGTCTGTCTCGGCGTCGCCGCCCTCGGCTTTGAGCGCGTCAGCGACGTCGGCGTCGACGCGGAAGAACTTGCAGTTCTTGTCGTTTTCGAGCGTCGATATGAACTGCGTGTCGATGATGGTGTCGAGCAGCGCGACCTCTATGCCTTCGGCGTTGTAGGACGCTATATACTGCGCCTGCGCGGTCTTGTCCGTCGCGTAATATACCTTGCCCTCGTGCTTTTCCTTCGCCGCCTCGAGGTATTCGTCCGGCGTCTTGTGACCACCGTCCGTAAGCGGCAGGAGCACCGCGCCCTTGACCTTGTCGTAGAATTTGCGGTCGCGTATGCAGCCGTACTCGACGAACGTCTTGATGTCGTCCCACAGCGTCTCGTACGCTTCTCTGTCGTTATTGAACATGCCCGTCAGCTTGTCCGCGACTTTCTTTACTATATGCTGCGATATCTTTGCAACGTAGGTGTTGTTTTGCAGATAGCTGCGCGACACGTTGAGCGGCAGCTCGGGGCAGTCGAGCACGCCGCGGAGCATAAGAAGGTATTCGGGTATGACCTCCTTGATGTTGTCGGCGACGAACACCTGATTGTAGTAGAGCTTGACCTGACCCTCGAGGCTCTCGTACTCGTTGCCGAGACGCGGGAAGTAGAGGATGCCCTTGAAGTTGAGAGGGTAGTCGGCGGCGATGTGTATCCAGAAGAGCGGTTCGCGGTAGTCGCCGGACACGCGGCGGTAGAAGTCCTTGTATTCCTCGTCGGTGCACTCGGACGGATTCTTCTGCCACAGCGGATGCACGTCGTTTATGGGCTTCGGCTCTTCGTCGTGCTCATGGTCGTGGTCGCATTCGCAGCCGTCGTCATGCTCATGGTCGTGTTCCTTTTTGTGTTCTTCCGCCTCTTTCTGCTCCTTGACGCTCGTGAAATATATCGGCGTCGGCATGAAGGAGCAGTATTTTTCAAGTATCGAGCGTATCTTATACGCGGACAAAAACTCGCCCTCGTCCTCGCTTATGTGCATGACGACAGACGTGCCGCGTCCGACGTCCTCCTCAGGCTTCGTTATCTCGTATTCGCCGTCTTCGCCGCATGTCCATTTGACTGCTTCCGCGTCCGTGTACGACTTCGTTATCACGTCGACGGTGTCGCTGACCATGAACGACGAATAGAATCCGAGTCCGAAGTGACCGATTATGCCCGACGTGTCGCCGTTCTCGGTCCCCTCGTATTTATTGATGAAATCGAGCGCGCCCGACAGCGCGATCTGGCAGATGTAGCGCGTCAGTTCGTCCTCCGACATGCCGATGCCGTTGTCGGTCACCGTCAGCGTTCCTTCGTCCTCATCGAGCGTCACGTCGACGCGGAACGCGTCCTCGTCGATGCCGGACACCTCGCCGAGCGAGGAAAGGCGGCGCAGCTTCGTTATCGCGTCGCATGCGTTCGACACTATCTCGCGCAGGAATATCTCTTTCTCCGAGTAAAGCCACTTCTTTATTATGGGGAATATGTGCTCCGTCTCGACCGTTATCCCGCCGCGGCGGGCGCTTTCATTTTTTTCACTGTCCATACTTCTTTATAATGCCTCCCAAAAAGGCGCCTCGCGCCTTTTAATCCAAACTATATTATACCTCTCCTTCATGTTTGTGTCAATGTTTGCGGGGCGAAACTTTCGGGGAAAAGTTTCGACATATCGTGCCTGTGTCAACAAAAAGGCGCACGGGACGCGTATTTTTTTGTGCAATAAAGAGAAAATACAAGTGGGCAAAAAATTCCTTGACAAATTGTCAACGTTGATATATAATTTATCTTGCGTCACTGCCCGAGGGTATACCTATGCTCATTTGCGTGTACCAAGGACACAGACGCAAATCAAAAACTGCAAAGAAGGAGGAGAATAATGCCGACATTTAACCAGCTTGTAAAGCAGGGACGTCACGACAAGACCTATAAGTCGACGGCTCCGATGCTCCAGACGGGCTTCAACTCGCTCAAGAACAGAAGCATCGACCAGAGCTCGCCTCAGAAGCGCGGCGTATGCACAAAGGTGACGACCGTCAACCCGAAGAAGCCGAACTCCGCTATCCGCAAGATCGCGAGAGTGCGTCTTACGAACGGACTTGAAACGACAGTCTACATCCCCGGTATCGGACATAACCTTCAGGAGCACTCCGTCGTCCTCGTAAGAGGCGGACGTGTGCGCGACCTGCCGGGCGTGCGTTACCACATCATCCGCGGTACTCTCGACGCGCAGGCAGTCGCGAACCGCAATCAGGGCCGTTCCAAGTACGGCGCCAAGAGACCGAAGAAATAATTCCCCCCAGCCTTACAAGGGCAGGGTCGGTGTGTTCTGCCTCAATCAAACATATATAAACGGTCACGCCGCAAGGCGTGTTTATGTAGGTCTGACCCCGGCATGACACGATCGGAGGATTTCTTTCGAGTACCTGTGATAACATTATTTAATGAAGGAGGGAATAACAGTGCCAAGAAGAGGTCAGATCTCCAAAAGAGAAGTTTTGCCGGATCCGCTTTACAATTCGCAGCTCGTCACGAAGCTCATCAACAACGTGATGCTCGACGGTAAGAAGGGCGTCGCTCAGAAGATAGTGTATGACGCGTTTGCGATCGTGGAAAGCAAGACGAACGAAAATCCGCTCGAGGTATTCGAAGCTGCGCTCGAAAACGTGATGCCGAGCCTTGAAGTCAAGGCCCGCCGCGTCGGCGGCGCAACGTACCAGGTGCCGATGGACGTAAGACCCGAAAGACGTCTTACGCTCGGTCTGCGCTGGTTCGTAAGCTACGCACGGACAAGAAGCGAAAACACGATGTCCGAGCGTCTCGCGGGTGAGATCATGGACGCCAAAAACAACGCCGGCGGTGCATTCAAGAGAAAAGAAGAAATGCACAGAATGGCGGAGGCAAACAAGGCGTTCGCTCACTACCGCTACTAATATTTTATATCATTCATAGAAACATTCAGAAACATGGGACCGCGCGCCGCATAATGAGCGTGCGAGAGTCCGCCGCAGGGCGGACATGCGCGTCCTTCGGAGGCCAATAATTATATGCCCAGGGAATATTCGCTGGAGCGTACGCGCAATATAGGCATCATGGCTCATATCGACGCCGGTAAGACAACGACGACAGAGCGTATCCTGTTCTATACGGGTATAACGCATAAGCTCGGCGAGGTCCACGACGGCGCCGCAGTCATGGACTGGATGGAGCAGGAACGTGAACGCGGTATCACGATCACGTCCGCCGCGACGACATGCCACTGGCGCAATACGCGAATCAATATCATAGACACGCCCGGTCACGTCGACTTCACAGTCGAGGTCGAACGC